>CANQUR010000098.1 GCA_947627075.1 uncultured Clostridia bacterium | reverse complement strand
TACGTTGTTTGTTCGGCAAGCGATAGGATACTTCAAATCGTTTCATACCATTGCGCCCTGGAACAACAAGAGGGGCATAGGCGGACATATTATGAGGCACGGCGCCACGTGGCCGCTCAGCCAAAATCTTTCGGCAATGCGCAACCTCTCCGCCGAGATGCAAAGACAGCTTTCGCTCGGCAAGAAAATAAATTTCTATCCCGAACACGCCATGTGGTGGAATTATCAAAAACCGCGCCCCATGATGGACGGAGCGTTTCGTTACGCGCTTAAATTCAAAGTGCCCGTATTGCCCGTTTTTTGCACTTTCGCTAAGAAAAAGCGCGGCGGCATAAAGAAGTTGAGGATTCATATTTTGCCGGCGATCTATCCCGAGCAATATGACGCCAAACACCTTTCCGTCATGAAGGAGCAAGCCGAACGCGAGTGGAAAGAATGTTACGAGGCGGCTTACGGTATTCCGCTCGTTTATCTCGAAAAGGGAGCCCTATAGAGGCAAGAGCGTCTTTTCCCGCGATCGCGCGGCGAAGGTGAGTCGCATCGGCAATAATGAAAAATAATTTGCCGCGTTTACATTTTCGCTTGCAAATTATCGGACATTATGCTAAAATAAATTTATAAATTCAAGGCAAAGGAGATAATTATGAAGTACGTTTGTACAGTTTGCGGCTATGTTTATGACGAGGAAGTAGGCGATCCCGAAAACGGAATCGCTCCGGGCACAAAATTTCAAGACCTTCCCGAAAGTTTTGTTTGCCCGCTTTGCGGAGTCGGAAAGGATATGTTTAACGAAGAATAATAAAAGAAAAGTCGAACCGCCAAACGTTCGGCTTTCTTTTTATATTTTTTAGTAGAGTATAGATAAGTTAAATCGAACTATAATTTATAACTATTTTACTCTTATCTTTTTCCATATATTACCTTTTAATTGGATAATTATCAGAAATGCGTTTATAAATTCGAGCGCTGTCAGCTTGAGCCACTTTATAAACCCCTAAAAATTCATAATACTTTGACGTTTTTACAAAAACTAGTGTGTCTACGTTATTTGTTTTCCAGACATCACCATCAAATATTTCAATAATGCGATCGCCGTCATTTTGTATCAGATTTACAATATGATAATCATCGATAGCATTGACAAGTTTTTTAGAATCATAGTTCGGGTAAAAGATAAACCAAACGTCAATCATTTTTGCGCTGTCCACATTTTTCGCATATAGTGGGGTTTGCCAACCGAATTGATTCGCTTTGCTTTTATCCCAACCGAGTGTATCGCAAAATTTTTCATAAATTTTGCGAGAATTACCGCCATATACGTAACCGCATACGATATGCGAAAAATCGGTTGCCACCTTGATTTCACGAGAAGCGATTTTTATTTGCGGACTGCATGCTGCGCAAAGTTCTTCATCGTCTGTTATGTAGTTCAATTCACATTTAGGACATTTTTTGTAGGTCATAATTATTTTGATAATATATTAAAAATTAAAATTAGTGATAGTGTAACTGTTACACAGTATAACACAATAAACTCAAACAAGCAATAATAATTTATTATTAAGGCAAAAATAGGTTCTTGTTCTCCCCGCCATATTTTTTGGTGGAGAAGTAGTAAACTAAATCGAATTTTTTATATGCCGTACTCTTGATTATTTTGCATTTTTTTTGCTATAATTATTGATAAGATATATTAAGTTTATAGGCAAAGCAAATATTAAGGTAAATTAAGGAGACCGGATCATGGACAAACAACAGACAAAATTACAAATATTTAACGACACCAAAATCCGTACCGCATGGAACGGTGACGAAGAAGAATGGTACTTCTCCGTAGTCGACGTTGTGGCAGTTCTTACCGACAGCGATTATCAATCGGCTCGAAAGTATTGGAAGGTACTTAAAGGCAGGTTGTCTACCGAAGGGAGCCAGTTGGTAACAAATTGTTACCAACTGAAAATGGAATCTCCAAACGACGGAAAATATTATTCTACCGACGTGCTTTCCACCAAAGGCATTTTACGCCTCGTTCAATCTATTCCCTCGCCCAAAGCCGAACCGTTCAAAATGTGGCTGGCCCAAGTGGGTAGCGAACGCCTCGACGAGATCGCCGATCCCGAAAAGGGAATAAACCGAAGTCTTGCTTATTATCGCGCCAAAGGTTATAGCGAGGAATGGATAAATCAACGTCTTAAAGCTATCGAAACGCGCAAAAAACTTACCGACGAATGGAAGGATCGCGGAATAAACGAAGGAAAGGAATATGCAATACTTACCAACGAAATGACCGAAGCCTGGTCGGGCATGACTGTCGGCGAATACAAAGATTATAAAGGTATACATAAGGAAAATCTTCGGGACAATATGACCGACCTTGAACTGATCATCAATATGCTTGCCGAAGCGACCACGACAAGGATATCGCAAAATGAGCAACCGGAAGGTTTGGAAGCAAACAAACAAGTTGCGCGTAAAGGCGGCACGGCGGCAAAGCGCGCTCGCGAAAATGTGGAAGAAGCTATCGGCGAATCCATAATTTCGCCTCTTAATGCATCGGACAAAAAACAGCTTAACACTTCAAAGAAGAAATAAAATACCGAATTTTTACGTCGCAAAAATGTTCTCGTTCTCCCCACCGTCATCAAAAAATATGGCACCGTAAAGGTGCCATATTTTTTGGTGGAGAAGTAGTAAACTAAATCGAATATGCCTCTGTTGTTTTTTTATTTAACATTCTATTTTTTTGTTTCTTCCAGTGTTGAAGTAACATTATAACCTTGTTGATTTAGTTCCTTTGCTAGTTTTTTTGAGACTTCTAATACACTGTCTTGATATGACAAATATCTTATTCCACTAATATCCGATGGTAGCTCGAAGTCATTAGTTTTTTTAATCAAAATTGCAACTTTTTTACGATTTAATTTACCTATAAGTATTCCGAGTTCCAAAATTACATTTTGTCTTGCTCGGAATTTTTTCTCATATTCCTCGCCGCATCTATAGCCAATGTCATCCGGTGTGGCTAAAACTATGCCATAATTTGCTTGTGGTATGTAATTTTCTAACATTTCGATGATAGTATCGCTTTGACCAGGCATTTCTTCCAGAATATACGGTTCCAAGCCCCATTTACTTAATAGAGTTAACAGCTGTTTTTTAGCTGCCTCATCCTTGCCATGAACGATAAAAACTTTTTTGTTGGGTTCATTATTATATTTGTTATCAATCAATTTTTCAAGTTCTGTTTTGTTTTTACCTTTTATCCATATGGCATTTTTGTCGCCGCAAAAAACTGAATCATTTGTGGAAAGTACCAAGCGATAAGCATAATCTTTGTAGCGTTTTTCTAAAACAATTTCATATCCGTTATTAAGTAAAATTTTCCTAATTTTTTCCTTATCCATATCTGCGCACCATATATACTTTGAATTATAATGTTCTCTATATTACAACAAATTGTAATGTCATTTTTTATCCGTTTTGTCTTTTTTATCTCTATATATTATACCACCACCACTAATGGCAATTAAAATAGACAATGCCGTGCCTAACAGTGCTAAATCAAACCATATGCCGACTACAAAAATTATTATTGACAATATTGCGAATAAAGACATAATAAAAATCTCTCGATGTTTTTTTTGCTTTTTTTTACGTATCTCCTCCATTTTTTTAGCACGAGCTTCTTTTTTTACCTCATATGCTTCAACTCTTTTATTAATTGTCTGTAATTGCTTATGGTTCTCGTTTTTGTTTTTTATTATAGGTGAATTTATACAATTATTTATAATATAAGTAAAGGCATTTTCGGCGTTGTCTAAGTCTGATATATCCATATCTTTAATACTCCAACCTATTGGATCTTCGAATTTTATCGATTGAAGTGATTTACATTTTTCAAATGCTTTTGGACCAATATAAATTACACTACTTGGAATTGTTATACTTATAATATTATTACAATCTGAAAACGCACCTTCACCAATGTAAGTAACTTTGTTGGGGATTGTAATATTTGTAAGGTTTGAACAGCCGCTAAATGCACTTTCACCTATAGAGGTTACTTTGTTTGGTATAGTAATGCTCGTAAGGTTTGAACAGCCGCTGAATGCACTTTCATCTATAGAGGTTACATTATTTGGTATTGTGATATTCGTAAGGCTTGAACAGCCGCTGAATGCACTTTCACCTATAGAGGTTACTTTATTTGGTATTGTGATATTCGTAAGGCTTGAACAGCCGCTGAATGCACTTTCACCTATAGAGGTTACTTTGTTTGGTATAGTAATGCTCGTAAGATTTGAACAATCTTTGAATAACTCAAAATCAATAGAAGTTACATTTTCTGGTATATTTATGCTTGTAAGGTTTTTGCAACCAACAAAAGCACAATAATTAATAAATCTAACACTTTCGGGTATGATGATTTTTTTAATAGAGCTATTATATGAGAATGCCGAGGAATAGATTGTAAAAACACCGTTAGGTACATCTACTGTTTCATCACTATAGCCCCTATATCGCATTAATGTACTTCCATAAAGATCGAACTTATTGGAATCATGCGGTATCTGTTGATTATATGTAGGTTTATATTTTCGCTTATTTGAAGCAGTTGTTTCTTGCTGCGTTGAAAGATTGGTTTGCGTTTCATTCCATTCGATATTTCGATATTTCCATTTTAATTCTTTCAATTTTTCTGTGTCATCATATTTCAAGGCTGTATTAATATCATCCTCAATATCCCAATCCATAAGCATGGATTGCCGATCTCCTATTTCCCCACATGCCATACAATGATATTCCGTAGTACTTTTGTCTTTTCCACCCACGCCTGCAACGGCTCCTCCAGGGCCGAATACTAAAGTACCAATCAAACCTTTACCATAACTATAATCAGCTTGATGAAGAGTTGTTTTTTGCACATTTGTACTTCCGCAATGTTTACATCTCATTTTCTGTGTTTACCTCCATAAAATAAAAGTGCGCCAGCCGAAGCCAACGCACGAAAAACGCAAACTCCAACTGTCGCCAAACATTATTACGTGGTAAGGGTATAATCCAACACACACATAAAAGGAATTTGCATTTTTACCAAATTCAAATTGTGTGATGTTGAAATGAATTTCTATGAAATTAAAAAATGCCCTTACTCCTAATTTGGGACTGTAATAATGTTTGGCATAGTCAGTATAGCATATTAGGAATTAAAAATCAATGCTTTATAAGCCAATTTTATAAAAATACAATTTGGCGTGCGCTCGGGTATATAACAAGTCGGCTCGGCTGCGCCTCACCGAGTACCAAGCGCACGCCCTGCCGCAACCGAACTAAAAAAAGAATAAAGTCAATCATAAAGAGCCGAGCAGAAAAAGCCGTTCATGGAGTGGGGTGGGAGGTGAGGGGGGCGGTCGCTTCGCTCCCTTGGTGCCTCGTCGCAACGGGCGCTCTGAAAGCCGCCTTTGCCAAATGCAAAGGCTTGCTCTATCGCTTGTTGCTCCTCTTCCCACAAATGCAAGCATTTGCGGGAGCCCTGTAATTAGTTGTTTTAATGAGCGTATTATCGGCACCGCGAACTGCTATTTTTGCTACGCAAAAATAGGTTCTCAGACTCCCCACCGTCACCAAAAAATATGGCACCGTAAAGGTGCCATATTTTTTGGTGGAGGTGGGGAGGGTCGAACTCCCTTCCGAAACTCATCCAACCGAATCTTCTACATGTTTAGTTCGCTTAAATTCTCGAAACGGACTTAGAGAGAACGAATCTATCCGTTCCATGGCTTAGGGTGCCGCGCTTAAAAAGGAGCCGCTTTCCAAGCGCCGTAGCCTGCGAAAATTGACATTACGACTTCCTTTGCAGGACAGGAAGGGTAACGACTGCCGTGTTAGATTAGGCAGCTAACGCAAGCGCGGGGCTTGCGGTTTTTTGAGTATTAGCGTTTATTTTGTTTTGCGTTTTAAGGTAGCCGCACTACCACATGCTTATAATCGGGAATACAGAACCCCGTCGAAG
>CANQUR010000097.1 GCA_947627075.1 uncultured Clostridia bacterium | reverse complement strand
CGACATCCTCAAAGCCGCATACCACTGCGTCATGAGTGTCTTTACCCTTTACCTTTATACCTAATACCACCAGGGGACCCGCTTCAACTACCGTTGCAGGGACCGCCAAGCCCGATTCGTCGAATATTTGAAGCATACCGAGCTTTTTACCCAAAATAGCTTTTTCCATAACTTATCCCTCCGATGCCTTATAACTTGATCTGGATATCTACGCCGGCGGGCAAATCCAACTTCATCAACGAGTCGACCGTTTTGGCAGAAGGACTGTAAATATCTATCAATCTCTTATGAGTTCTTAACTCGAACTGCTCGCGCGAATCCTTATACTTGTGAACGGCGCGCAGAATTGTTACTACTTCTTTGTCTGTGGGAAGCGGTATCGGTCCGCTTACCTTGATACCCGTCTTTTTTGCCGTCTCTACTATGCGAGCGGCGCTTTGATCGATCAGGTCATGGTCATAAGCCTTAAGCTTAATTCTGATTTTTTGACTTGCCATTTTTACCTCCATAGCAATCGATCTCGAACAACTCCGTCGTGTGTGTCAAACTCGCCTTTTTATATGAGCCTTTCGGCTCTTATCACAACGCTTCGAGATCCGCACGGCTTTTGCCGCACTTGTCCGCCTGAGTTCTCCGCAAAATGCTAATTTTAATGCGGTAACCTCCGACATCAACCCTCGGCGAGCTACTGCGCACAATGCACAGCTTATCTATTATAGGACAAAAGTAAAGTCTTGTCAAACGATTTGACAAGCTTTTTTTGTTTATTTGAAAAAAATTTATCGATCAATGCTCTTTTTTCCTTTTTTGGCTGTTAAATCATATAAATTCGGTTTACATTTGCCTTCAAAGGTGATATAATTCGCTTATAAATCAAAAAGGAGTTATTTTATGAAGAAGTTTTTCCGTGAATTCAAAGAATTCATTTCACGCGGCAGCATCATGGATCTTGCCGTCGGCGTGATCATCGGCGGCGCATTCACAGCTATCGTGACGGCGCTCACCAACAATATCCTCATGCCCGTTATCAATTATTTTCTCAAGCTCATTACGGGCGGAAAGGGGCTTACGGAGATATACACCTATCTCGACAAGCAATATGTTATAGGCGAAAACGGTGCTTATGTTTTAAATGAAACCGGCGAAAAAATAATCGACGTCGCAAACTCGATATACATCGATTGGGGTGCGTTCATCTCGGCGATCATCAACTTTATTCTTATCGCGCTCGTCATATTCTGTCTGCTCAAAATGATAATGCGCGTAAAGGGCATAAGCAAGTACGGCGAGAATATATCGAAGGAAGATTATAAGAAGTATCGCAAGGAAGGTAAGTCAAAGGAAGAAATCGCCGCTATCGACAAGAAGATAGGCGAAGAAAAGAAGGCCGCAGCCGACAAAGCAGCAGCAGAAGCAGCCGCAAATACTACCGAAGCCATCCTCAAGGATATTCGCGAAATAATCAAAAACAAATAACGTACGAAAATTTTTTCAGTAAAACAAAAGTCGAGAGTTCTTTCTCCCGACTTTTTTGTTATCCGTTTTTTTGAAAACTTGCTTGCGTAATTCTTTATTTATGTCGCAAAATATAGTTTTTGAGATAAAGTCCGGTAACGCTGTTTTCATTTTTACAGATTTCATCGGGCGTCCCCGTAGCCACGATCGATCCACCGAGTTCACCACCACCCGGACCCATATCAATGATATGGTCGGCATTACGAATCACATCGAGATCATGTTCGATGACAATAACAGTAGCACCGCTTTCAATTAGCTTTTGAAAGACTTTCAATAAGACTTCGACATCCAATGGATGCAAACCTATTGTGGGCTCGTCGAAAACGAAGATCGTATCCGACTGTCCCTTGCCCATTTCGCTTGCGAGCTTCAAGCGTTGAGCTTCTCCTCCCGAAAGAGAAGGCGTTTCTTCTCCGAGCGTAAGATAACCAAGTCCGAGATCGTGTAAGATCTTCAATTTGCGTTCCACTATCGGCAAATCCGAACAAACTTTCAACGCCTCGTCGACGCTCATATCCATAAGCTCGGGAAGCGAATAAGCTCCACAGCCCGATATTCGTTTTACAAGCGTCGCTTCTTTGCCGTAGCGTGAGCCGCCGCAATCAGGGCAAGGGATATCCACATCGGGCAAAAATTGAACGTCAAGGCTTATAACTCCCGTTCCGTCGCAGGTGGGACAGCGTAACTTTCCCGTATTATATGAAAAATCTCCATCCTTATATTTAAGTTCTTTTGCATCGGGCGTTCTTGCATATGCCTTGCGCAATTCGTCGTGTATGTCGGCATATGTCGCCACTGTCGAACGCACATTTATACCTATAGGCGCGGAATCGATCAGCTTTATTCGTTCTATCCCCTTTGCAAACACGCTTTTGACGTGCAATGGCAATCTTTCTCCTTTTATGCTCGCTTCGAGCGCGGGTATCAAACTTTCCAGAACCATGGTAGTTTTACCCGAACCGGATACTCCCGTCACCACGGTCAATCTCCCCTTGGGAAAATCGACTTCCAATGGCTTCACCGTGTGGATATCGGACGTTGAAAGGTGTATCGTTCCGAGAGAAAACACCTCGCATGGCGATAATGAAACTCTTACGGCTATCTCGTTTTTGCCCGTCAAAAATCCGCCTATGCGCGATACAGGGTCACTTTCGATTTCTTCGAGCGTTCCTTGCGCTATTATCCTTCCACCGCCTGCCCCGGCTTCGGGTCCGAGTTCAATAAGATAATCCGCATTTGACAGAACGTTCGTATCATGATCCACAAGAACGACGGAATTTCCATCCGAAATCAAATCGTGCATAACGCCCGTCAATCCTTCCAAATTAGACGGATGCAGTCCGATAGACGGCTCGTCGAGGACATATAAAACGCCCGTCGTTCGATTTCGCACGGCGCGAGCAAGTTGCATTCTTTGTCTTTCGCCCGTGGAAAGCGTGGAAGCCGAACGATCCAAAGTAAGATATGACAGTCCGAGATCCATCAATCGCTTTGCCACATCATCACATGGTTTACCCATTTTATCAAGTCGGCGAGGTTCATAGTACAAACTTCAGCAAGAGTCAGTCCCATAAGTTTGGGAGCGCGAGCGGCTTCCGAAAGTCGGGTTCCGCCGCAATCGGGGCATATGTCCGTTCTCAAAAACTTTTCCACACGCTTCATACCCTTCTCGTCTTTGACCTTGGAAAGCGCATTTTCCACGGTATAAGTGGCATTGAAATAGGTGAAATCCATGTCGCCCATCGCTCCGCTCGTCTTGTTTTGATAGATTATATTTTTCTTGACTGCAGGACCGTGAAAGACGATTTCGCGTTCTTTTTCGGTAAGATCCTTGAAGGGAACATCTGTCCTTACTCCCATAGCCCGCGCTATATCTTTCATCAGCGACCACATAAGCGTCTGCCACGGAGCGACCGCTCCATCGTCAATAGAAAGATTTTCGTCGGGGACAAGCGTAGACTCGTCCACTATACGTACCACTCCCGTTCCGTCGCAGCGTTTGCAAGCGCCTTGACTGTTGAACGCCAATTCTTCCGCGCTCGGAGCAAAAAAATGTTCATTGCATATCGGGCACACAAGCTCTGCTCCTGCCGCCACATTGAGAGACGGCGGAACATAATGTCCATTAGGGCATCGATGTGAAGCAAGGCGGGAGAACATGAGTCTCAAACTGTTCAAAAGCTCTGTTCCTGTCCCAAACGTGCTTCTTATTCCCGGCACTCCGGGGCGTTGACGAAGCGCCAATGCCGCCGGAACATATAACACATCGTCCACCTGCGCCTTTTCGGCTTGCGTCATGCGCCTTCGCGTGTAGGTAGACAACGATTCGAGATAACGTCGCGAGCCCTCCGCATACAATATGCCGAGAGCAAGCGAAGACTTTCCGGAGCCCGAAACGCCCGCAACCGCCACTATCTCATTAAGAGGAATGTCGACGTCGATATTTTTCAAATTGTGCACTCTGCCGCCTCGAATTTCGATCTTATCGGGCGGATTCTTTCGGACACGGTTTTTAGACTTCTCGTCCATTATGCTACCTCTCTTTTTGTAAACAGCTATTTATCATAGCATAAAATAGCCTCAATCATATGCCTTTCGCGCTATAAAAGCGGAGCAAAAGCCGTCAATATGGACGCGACGATCTTTTGATACCATTTCAATTTGGAAGCGTCGTCGTCAATATATCTGCATTTTTCCAATGTTTCGTTGAAATCTTTTTTCATTTGCTCTACGGCGCACGTCCCGTACATCCAAACTCCGCATTCGAAGTGATGGACAAAACTGCGGTAGTCGAGATTTATGGAGCCGACCACACTTATCTCATCGTCACACACAAACGTTTTGGCATGAATAAATCCGGGAGAAAATTCGTAAATTTTTACGCCGCTTTTTACCAGCTCCTCGTAACTGCTTTTAGTCATTATATTGATGAGCTTTTTGTCCGGTATGCCGGGCGTGATTATGCGCACATCCACGCCGCGCTTTGCGGCGGTTTTCAATGCGTCCGAAAAGTAACGATCCACTATAAGATAAGGAGTCGTGATATATACGTATCTCTTTGCCATATTGATTATATTCAGATACGTTTCTTCGCCTATATGATCCGCATAAAGAGGTGCCGGACCGTCTCCGAACGGCTGAACGAAGCCTTTGCCGGATACGGAATATTCTCTTTGCAAATAACTTGCCATATCTATCTTTTGCTTGCTTTGACCAATAAATTGGCGTAAAAACATTACGGTAAGATTGCGAACCGCCGCGCCTTGCAAATATACTCCCGTGTCCTTCCAATATCCGAACGGAGCTATTTCATTTATATATTCGTCGCACAAATTAAATCCGCCCACGAAAGCTTCTTTGCCGTCTATAACGGTTATTTTGCGGTGGTCGCGATTGTTATGGAATGCGGTCACGATAGGAGTTATGCGATTGAATCGAACGCAATCGATCCCCTTGCTTCTCAACACCTTATAATAGTTATGCTTTATCTTGCCTGCGCAACCGAAATCATCATACATGACCTTTACATCCACGCCTTCGCGCACCTTTTTTTCGAGTATCTCGAGGATGTCGTTCCACATTTTTCCTTCTTCGATTATGAAATATTCGAGAAAGATAAAGCTTTCGGCTTGGGAGAGACGCTCCTTCATAGCGACGAAAGCCGCTTCGCCGCTCGAAAAATATTTCGTTTCGGTGCCCATATGAACAGGCATTCCGCTTGCATTGAGCAAAAATCTCGCCTGCCCCGCCGCATTTTGATCGACTTCTTCGAGGGCGATCGACGCTTGATCGTCTTGCTTACAATATTTGCTTGTCTCGACATAGAGCGCTTCAAGCCCCTTGCGCTGCTTGCGTTTAAGACGCGGATAGCCAAGGATAAGATACAAAATAACTCCCGCTATGGGTAATATCATCAAAACTATGATCCAAGGTATTTTGTACGAGGCAGACATTTTGCGGTTTATCACGACAAAAACGAAAATTATGCTCAAGATCCTAAACGGCAACGAAATATACATATATCTGTCGGCAAGCTGGTCCGAAATATATATGTACAGTAGCAATTGCAAAAGCACTATAAAAAGCACCATCGCCGCTCGACTGAATATCTTTTTCAACGCCTTCATTTGTTCCTCCGCATACGATTAGTCTATGCTTTCGACTATTTTAGCATACTTCATATCAAAAGTCAATTATACGAATGTCCGCAAAAAAAAGCGCTCCCGCCGCGAACGAGAACGCTTAATATTTTTACAGCTCGTAAATATCCACTCCGATATGGTCGTCGAACGGCGGAATATTTACCGAAACGACTTCGTTTTTGGACGTAGGCACGTTTTTGCCCACATAGTCGGGTCTTAACGGTAGTTCACGGTGTCCGCGATCTATCAGAACGGCAAGCTGAATTGACGCCGCTCTGCCATGCTTTAATACCGCCTCTATGGCAGCTCTTACGGTCCGTCCCGTAAACATCACGTCGTCCACAAGCACAACGCGCTTGTCGGTGACGTCAATATCGAGATCTTTGCCTACGATTGGCGAATCGCTCTTTGT
>CANQUR010000096.1 GCA_947627075.1 uncultured Clostridia bacterium | reverse complement strand
CGTAGACCTTATGGGCGGCATAATAAGCGTCGAAAGCAAGCTCGGCGAAGGCTCCACATTTACCGTGGAAATGTCCTTCGCATTGCCCGAGGATAAAGACACCGATAATTGGTATCAACAAAAAGTTACCCGCATACTCGTTGCCGACGACGAGGAGGACATTTGCCTCAACATAAAGGAAATGATGCGAGATACGGGAGTGGATGTATCGTACGTCACCGACGGAGCCGCCGCCGTGGAAAGAGCGGTCCACGCACACGAACGCGGCGAAAACTTCAACGTCATTTTGCTCGACTGGAAAATGCCGGGCATGGACGGCGTCGAGACCGCAAAACGCATTCGTGAAAAAATAGGACACGACGTGCCTATTTTAGTACTCACCTCTTACGATTGGACGGAAATAGAAGACGAGGCACGCGCAGCCGGCATAAACGCATTTATGCCAAAGCCTTTCTTTACGTCTACCTTCTGGCAGACCATAAAGCCGCTATTCGAAAATACAGCCGAAAAAGTCGATCAAACGGAGCAAGAACCCTCCGAAAGCCCGCTTAAGGGGCTGATGATACTCGTAGCCGAGGATAACGAGCTCAATGCGGAAATATTTACCGAAATGCTCCATATGGAAGGCGCAAATTGCGACCTTGCCGTAAACGGCAAAGATGCATATGATAAATTTATGCAAGCCGATCCCGATCGCTATGACCTTATACTTATGGATGTACAGATGCCCATAATGAACGGCTATGAGGCTACCGAGCAAATACGCGCATCTTCTCATCCACGCGCAAAGACGATCCCCATTGTAGCCATGACCGCAAATACCTTTGCCGAGGACGTTAGAAATGCATTAAATGCCGGCATGGACGGTCACCTCGCAAAGCCTATCGATATGGCAAAAGTACGCGAGCTCATAGGCAAAATAATCAAAAAGAAATAAAAGGGAGAAAAAAATGAAACAAAGAAAAATTATATTTGCGATCGTTACCGCTTTACTTATGTTGTTTTGTTGTATAGCGTGCAATGACGACAACAAAAAAAAGCCCATCGTACATGACGACCCTAACGCTTTGATCGTACTCGGCAAAAAAAGCGATATGGAAAAAGAATATATGCAACGTATTTTCAGAGCATATGAAAATACAGGCAAAACGCTCAAAATCGTGGAATATGAGGACAAAGATTTTGAAGAATATGCGGTTAGGGATTTCGAAAACGGCAATATTCCGGACATATTCTTCCACTTTCATAACGCCGATCTCAACAAATTCGATATAGAAAGCAACTTTTATTATCTGAATGACGAAAGCTGGGTAAGCGATCTTACGGATAGCGCAAAGGCATATTGCACCGATCAAAACGGCAAGCTTTTGGGACTCCCGTTTTGGGAAAGTTCGGTTTCCGGCTGTTACTACAACAAGACGTTGCTCGACGAAATGGGGCTCGAACCCGCTCATTCTCAAATCGGCTTTAACAATCTTTGCGAAAATATAATGGAATTTTCCAACGAACAAAATCAATTGGCGCCTATATGTTGGCCGGCAAACGGTTGCAGCTGGATGCTTCAATTCGGACTCGATCCCATTTTTGCGGACGATCCCGAAACGCTTGATGCCCTCAATCGCAACGAACTCACCTATTCCGAAATACCCGAAGTCAAGGATATGGTTCAATGGATACACGACGCCGCAAAAAAAGGCTGGTTTGGTAACAACTTCCTTAACACCGGCTGGAATGAGATAAGCAAAGATTTGAGCACGGGCAAAGCCGTTATGGCGTTCATCTGGGATACCTGGTTTTATACCGATTTTAAGCCCGGAAAGTATACGATAGATGACTTTGCGTTGATGCCCGTTTTCCTTGGCACAGAGGATAACGGAACCTATGAGGGCGGCAATCTGAATATGATGATGGTCCCAAAAAACAGTGAAAAACGCGACGCCGCGCTCGACTTTCTCGCATTCTGCGCAACGCCATCAAATTACAATATGGCATTCGACGGCATTTCCACTGTAAATTGCTTCAAAGGTATGACAACCAATATTCAATCGCAAATGGTGACTGACGCAAAAACCTCGATCGCGGACAAGGAACGCGTTTCCACCGCTTCGACAAAGATCATCGCCTACAGCGCAGACGAAATGTGCAAAGTACTCAACGAAATGTTCAAAGGTGCCTTAAGTGTGGAAGAATGCATAAAGCAAATGGATAAAGACCGAATAGCAAGCGCAAAAAAAATGGGCATCGAAAACTATTAAAAAAGCAATACATATTTATAAAGCACATAAAAAGAGTCGATCGAAAATATCAACTCTTTTTTGCGTCTCATAATAAGTCTTGTTTTAGCTATTACACGGAAAAAGGCGTGATTTACACCACGCCCATTCCGTTAGCAAATTATCGACAGTATTTATTTTGTTACATTGCGGGGCCTGTAGTCGAGGGTGCATAAACTCTCGCCATAAGCTCTTGATTGAGAGCATAAAGTCCCTTTGCATCGCCGCCGAAAAGCTTCATCTTCTTTATCATGTCGTCGGCGTTGGTCTCCTCCTCGCCTTGCTCCTTTATGAACCAATCGAGGAATTGCATCGTGCGATAATCTTTTTGCTCAAAGGCCTCATGATAGATAGCGGTGATGAGCGAGGTCACATATTGCTCATGCTCATAGCCTGCCTTAAGCGGATCGAGATGGCTCTTGAAAACCTTGTCGGGCTTATCGATAGCCTTGAATTCCACACGGATACCGTTGTCGATGAGATAGCGTCTGAACATGAAGGCATGATCGCGCTCCTCTTGTGCCTGTACCTCGTACCAATGCGCAAAGCCTTCAAGTCCCTCGTCGGCATAGTAGTTGGCGAAATCGAGATAGAGATATGCCGAGTAAAGCTCTTTTGTTATTTGATCGTTGAGCATTTCGGCGATCTTTTTATTCAACATAATTTTTTCCTCCTGTTTTTTCGATTGCAAATCCGTTTGCATCCAATCTTATTTTACACCTATTTTTTTCGGTTGACAAGAATTTTTAAGGGGTCGGCAAAAAATATTTTTATCATTTTTCAAACAAGGCAAGCACTTGTTCGGCAATGGCGCTCATACCCTCTCGCGTAGGATGTACTCCGTCGACAGTGACGTAATCATGGTCTTTTGACTTACCCATTACGTCGAAATATCTGCAGCCGAATGCCATTGCGCATTCTTTTATGACTTTATTGTATTTCAAGATCTCTTTACTTTCCACTACTCTGCTCGGATCCAAGCGATCTATCCAAGTAAAATCACACAAGCTCAAACACCAAATATCCGCAAGCGGATAATTGTCTTTGAGCTTAATAAGCATTTCTTTGTATCCCTTTTCGAAAATGTCTACGCAAACGCCCTTCCCACAATCGTTCGAGCCTAAATTTACCATTATCACATCGGGCATAACATCGCACTTATGTAATGCCGAAGTTCTTTCATTGCTGCAGCCGTACGAGCCTATTTCCATATCCTTGCATTTACATACTGTACTGCCCGAAAACGAATTGTTCACCAATAATTTCCCTTGCAATGCATCTATGATCATGCCCCACCAAATATCGCGATTGAATAGCACACCGGTAAGAGGCGCCTTTTCGGAATCATAATAGGCGTATTCGGGCGGAACGGAATTACAAAGGGCACTGATCGAATCTCCGAGTATCGAAAAATATTTGTCTTTATAATCCATTTTCATAATTTTAGAATTCCCAATAAAAAAAAGACTGTCCCAACCCAATGAAACAGTCTTCCCTTTTAACTCATTAATTAACCAAGCAAGAATGCGTGTCCGTTGAGCAATACGCAGATAATATCGACGATCCACATAAATGCAGCGCCGGGTATGACAGTTAAGATCGCCAAAACCAAATAAAGTATATTGATATTTCCCTTTGTCAATTGGTTGATAATTCTGCATATACCATAGAATATTTCAACTACGGGGATGCAGAGAAGCAACTTTACTATAAGCGGTAAACCGTTTACTTGTTTGATAAGATCTTGCATTTTTATTCTCCTTTTTTTGTTTATTTATACAATAATTATTGTACACCTATTTTTATTTAATGGCAAGGATTTTTGCGGTATCAAATAAAATTTATTTATAAAATACGGCATATTCTTGTTTTTTCACATGAAAAATCCGAAGATGATCTTCGGATTTTTCTGTCGTCTTTACCTATTAGGTCAAAATAAGTCGCTTGAAAAGCAAGCACCAAATGAGATCCGCCCAACCGAGGATCACACCTGTTACGGGTATGATCGCAAGGATAAGGAATACGATCTGTTTCAAAGCTTTACCGTGCAAAGCCGCCGAACCTCTTACCAAAACTTCGGTTATCCAGTTGACACCGGGGATCAAAAGTAAAAGGATCTGAACCAGCCTTGGCAATCTTTTGAATGAATCTACAATAGCCATAATTTTACCTCCGTAATTTTATTGATTTCATTATAACATATATATTCGCCAAAATCAATAATTTTGCAAAAAATTTTCCGATTTTTTATTGTGCCTGCTGCCAAGGAACAACAAAACCGCTTTCCAGTGTTTTTTTAAGGTCTATGAGTCTTTGATTTGACGAGCCTCTAAACAAAAGCGTTATATCCTTTTTCGCCTGAACAAATCTGCCGTCCACGAGCACGTCGCACAGCTTTAATATCTCGATCGTTTCCTTGCAATGAGGATGAGCGTCCTTTGAACAAAGCTCCTCGTAGGTGAAGCCCGAATATATCCATATGGTCTTTTGGGGGAATTTTGCCCTTACTTTGCGCAAAAAAGGTAAAAGCGCGCTTTGATTGCTCGGCTCAAACGGCTCGCCGCCAAGCACGGTAAGCCCGCTTATGAACGAGGGCGACAGCATTGTCAATATATCGTTTTCTGTTTCCGTAGTAAACGGACTGCCGTATTCGAAATTCCATGTTTCGGGCTGAAAGCAGCTTTCGCAATGATTGGTGCAACCCGAAACAAACAGCGACACCCTTACTCCCGGTCCGTCCGCGATATCGCAATTTTTGATTTTTCCGTAATACATATCTTAAAAACAGCGGAACGTATGAAACGCTCCGCCTTCTCCTTTTATAAGTGCAGAACTCTTTCCTTGATCTCTTGCGTTCTGCCTTGATTCCAAAATTGTGTACCTATATATCCGCATGTCCTGCGAGCAACGTTCATTTTGTCTTGATCCTTGTTTCCGCAATTGGGACAAGTCCAAACAAGCTTCCCGTCGTCCTCGCGTATCTCGATCTCGCCGTCATAGCCGCAGACTTGACAATAATCGCTCTTGGTGTTGAGCTCGGCATACATTATATGGTCGTAGATGAACTTCATGACGCTCAACACGGCGTCGAGATTGTGTTGCATATCGGGCACTTCGACATAGCTTATCGCTCCTCCGGGCGAAAGCGCTTGGAATTTAGCTTCGAAAGCAAGCTTTTCAAAAGCGTCGATAGGTTCGGTCACGTGAACGTGATAGCTGTTTGTGATATAGCTCTTGTCGGTAACGCCGGGAACAATGCCAAAACGCTTTTGCAAGCATTTTGCGAACTTGTAGGTCGTCGATTCGAGCGGCGTGCCGTAAAGCGAATAGTCGATATTCTCCTCCTTTTTCCACTTTGCAGTGTACTCATTGAGTTTACGCATTATGGCAAGTCCAAGCTCTTCGCCCTCGGGCTCGGTGAGCTTTTTGCCTATGAGCGCGTAGACGCATTCCCACAGTCCAGCATAGCCGAGCGACAATGTGGAATAACCGCCGTGCAAATATTTATCGATAGTTTCGCCTTTTTTGAGCCTTAAAAGCGCGCCGTACTGCCAAAGTATGGGAGCCGCGTCCGAAAGCGTGCCCGTAAGACGTTCGTGACGGCATTGCAAAGCCCTGTGACAAAGCTCCATTCTCTCGTCAAAGATTTTCCAGAATTTATCCATATCCTTGCCTGCCGAAAGCCCGATATCCACAAGATTTACGGTAACAACGCCTTGATTGAATCTGCCGTAATATTTGGGCTTGCCGTTTTCGTCGACATACGGCGTAAGGAAACTGCGACAACCCATACATGTATAGCATTGACCATTGCCGTTTTTATCTATTTTGTTTTGAAGCATGATCTTTTCGGA
>CANQUR010000095.1 GCA_947627075.1 uncultured Clostridia bacterium | reverse complement strand
ACCTTATGAAAGGCTTCCCCTGTGGAAAAAGTATGATGAGAAAATTTTGCTTCTATCGGGGGAAGCTGTGCCGTTAGGCACTGATGAGGGTTTGAACATATTAAATAATATACCCTCACCACCGACTTCGTCGGAGCCTCCCCCGATATGAACTTTTAATGAATTTGCGAGCTTTATTCGCGGGGGAAGCCTTTATATGGTTGGCTATACCCTCCTCACCGCCTCTCGGCGGAGCCTCCCCCGATAGTTGCTTTTGTTTTCTATTCATGCTTTATTCGCGGGGGAAGCCTTTCATTTGGTCATTTTCACTACGTCCGAGCTATGAGGGAAAAACTCACCTTATACAAGGCTTTCCCTTTTTACCAATCAATTGTTTGGTCGCCATATTTGAGCGCTTGTCAAATCCATTTTTGCATATTTGAACCTCAATATATTCAATGAATTTGCATTAGCTCTTATTTCGTAGATGAGAACGTAATTATCAATAAAAACACGCCTTACATTCTCGTTGTCGATCAAATAATTTATACATGTCGATTGCGCATAAGGAAATTCGCAAATTTGCTCTATTGTATCTAAAATCTTGTTTAACAAGTCGTTTGCCGCTTTGATATTGTTAAGGTCATCCGCAATATAATCCAAAGTTTGCTCTATATCTTGCTTTGCAATCGGAGTTAAATAATACGTAAATTTATTTGCTTGCATATTTTCGTTTTAATTCCGACATAACCGCGGGTCCGTCTAATAATTCTCCTTTGTCGGCTTGCTCCTTTCCTATCATAATATCGTTATACATTTCGATTTGAGCCAATAGTTTTTCGTATGCGTTCATACTCATAATAACCATATCGCCGTACCCGTTTTTTGTAATATATATAGGATCGTTGGTGCTGTTGCATAGCTCGGATATTTTATTTGTATCTCGTAAATCTTTTATAGGTATTATTTGCATAATAAAGCCTCCTTGTTTATCATAATTGTAGCATAATTATGACATAATGTCAAGCATTCTATGGCTTTTTTATAATTTTATTTCTTTCATGAAGAGGTGGCGCAAAAAAATCACCTTATGAAAGGCTTCCCCTTTTTGTAAAATTCACCTTATGGAAGCCTTCCCCACTACGGGGGGAAGGTGGCATTGAGCGATAGCGAAATGACGGATACTCCGCTGCGCTCCGTGCCTTCTATCGTCAAGGTCATGCGGTTGATTTTATATACCACCTCATTCGTCACTCACTTCGTTCGTGCCACCTTCCCCTCCTGTAAGGAAGGTGAAGGCTTTCGTATGGTCAGTCATTCGCTCTATGCCCGAGTTATGAGAAAAATTAACCTTATAAAAGGCTTCCCCTTTTTGTAAAAGGGGAAGCCTTCCATTTGCTCCGAGTCTACGCGTCCGGTTGAGACGGGGACGCAAAGGTTACCGAAATTTCGACATCGAGTTTACCTTTGCCTTCCAATATTTCAATTTCTTTTTCGACAGAACTACCGAAAAGTTCCTTTAGAGTTTTACCTTTTTGAAGAGGCGTATTCTCTCCGTCATATGTATAGACCAGTTCTTCTTGTATTCCTTCGGGATGATCCGACGGGTACGTTGTAAATATCACCTTTAAGGTCGTGCCTATCGGCGGCAAGGCATCTCCGCTGTAAGTATCGTCCATTATTATGACGTTATCCAAAATCAACTTGTTCTTTTGATACGCCTCCGCAGTTTCGACGACATTTTTGTTCCAATTATCAATCTCGCTTTGTTTGCCGAAGTAATAGGTAGCCTCATTCTTCGAGCCTAAAACGGCTAAAGTCCTTACTATTCTCGATAAATCGTTTTTGCCGTCGGCTATCGCGTCGTCGGAATTATAAAGATAATCGAATTCGGTATCGAGTTTCAAATTGCTCTTTATATTGACTTGCGTATGCTTTTCCGAATCGGGCTCAGGCTGCTCATAATAATCTATCAAAACTTCAACATCGAGTCTACCCTTGCCATCCACTATCTCGATTTCTTTCTCGACAGACCTACCGAAGATCTGCTTTAGAGTTTTATCTTTTACAATAGGCGTATTTGTTCCGTCGTACACATAAAGCCAAATCTCTTTTATGCCTTCGGGATGATCCGACGGATACGTTGTAAATATCACCTTTAAGGTCGTGCCTATCGGCGTCGGATCGATTGCTCCCGCCGTTGCATTTGTCGTTGCTTTGTCGTAGATCGTAACTTCATCCAAATTCAACTTGTTCTTTTGGTAAGTCTCCGCAGTATCGGAATGATTTATGTTCCAATTTTCAATTTCACTCGGAGTACCGTAATAGACATCCATTTTCATCTTATAATCACCGGGGCTAACAGCTGACGCTCTCGTAGATTGCGACAAATCGTTAATGCCGTTTCTTATCGCATCGTCGGAATTATAGAAGTATTTTTGTTTTGTATAATATAACGTTATATTGCCACTTATATTGATGTGCGTATGCTTTTCGACACAGTACAAATATACATTCACAGTTTCACCGCCGTGATAAAGTTCAGCCAATTTTTCGTAAGTAAACGGAACATATTCACTTTGACTCAAACTCCAACCTATTGCATATGCAGGGATCTTCCAGCTGCCATATTCATTATCATTAATAGCAGTAATCAATCGATTAAGCCATCCACCCTTAGTTGTGCCCTGCGCTGTCGCTTCACTGTCTTTTTCGGGCGTCCAGCCACCCATCAAAGAAGCTCTGTCTATCCTATCTTCCTTTCCATGAATATTTTTATACATCATAGAGCTGATAATTCCACTATCAAAATAAGGCTTTAATTGCGTCAAATCATAAGTAATGGTATACATATCGTCGTTATTGGGCGGAGTCACAACACCATAGATAATTATGTCGGTCGTATACTGAGACACCGAAAGAACGTTATTCTCTATCATGTTTGTGCAAGCTTCGTCATCGTACCAGCCTTCCAAATAATAGCCTATGTCGAATGTAGGAGCGACCAAGGTTATATCTTTGCCGTCGGTATTGAATGATGTGGGATTTTTGTTGCCTTCTACCTTTCCGGTATAAGGTTTGGGCGATCCGCTCGTATCGCGTTCCATAAACTTATATGTTATCTTATGCGGTGAAGTCCATCTGCCGTCTGTATAAGTCCATTTACCCATGAACAAATCCGAAGATCCTTCGTCCTCGTGTATCGCTTTGCCAGTCAAGGTCGTAATTATGTAATATCTACCATCAAATATTTCAAGGGTCTTTACTTCCTTCAAGGCTATGTCGCTTTCACTTAAATCAAGAATCGCTTTATCTTCGCCCCTAAACGTAGCGCCAATCTTCGAGCCCGAGCGAGCGGTTATTTTACCCTTTACCGTTATTACAGCCTCCGAATCCGAATTGTAATCAAGCGTAGGCGCATTATAATATGTATTCTCTATAGTGGCTTGCTTTCCATTCAAAGTGGTATTTATAGGATAAGTGAAGCTTTTGCCGTCTCTAAATTCATATACGTCTTCCATTTCCGTTATATCAACTTTTGAGCCAGAACCATCGCCACCAAAGCTTGATTCAACTTTAAAGTATGCTTTTTTCATCGAATAGTTATCCTTGCCATAAGCGTACAATGCGCTACCGGATTCAAAGATAATCTCCGCGTCCTTTGCTACCGTCAATGTCGATCCGGGTAAAAGCTTAAATTTTACTTTATCGGGAACAGTGGCAGTTCCTCCGACTACGCTGAGCGCAAAGTTTCCTGGGATAGGCAAGCCTGTGTCACTTGTAGAAATAGAAAACGTTTGTCCCGTGTGCATTATCGGATCTTCCATGCTGAGTATCAAATTGTTAAAGGTCAAATTTCCGTGCGTTTCAAGGTGGATCTTGCCGTTCGTTTCGTTTATACTCTTAACCATATAACTACCTTTTTCGAGTTGAATAAACGATTCTTGTTTATCCGACATAAAGCTTATTCCCATGCTTACATGTACCTGTTCGGAGTTCTCGGATAAAGCAGCCGTAGCCGTTGCATAAACGATATAGCTCGAACCGTAATTGAATTTTATTGTGCTTATTATGCTATTGAACGCATACTGACTTACGGGGAAAGGTACGTCGTACGGTGCACAAGATTTCAAAGCCGTATCCAGCATGTAAGTAAGTACCTGAGATCCGCCCTTCCATCCGGGAAGCGAGAAAGTCTCCGTAACTTTTGCGCCGGGATGATCTTCGTCCGTGCTTCCCTTTGCCTCTATTGTACCTTTGCCATATATAAAGCCCATGGCGTTAAATTCGGAACCGCTCTCCAAATTCAATTTTGAACCGTCCTTTAGCTCTACTTTGCCGTAATCATTACCATGAACAATGGAAGTAAATCTATTAGTCGACGATCTCCTTGCGCTTATTGTCATAATGCCTTTTACTGTAAGCGTGATGTTGTCCGCTACCACAAGCGCACAATAGCCACCTTCGTTATCTCCGTCGGGATGTTGTACAGGCTCGAATCCAACCTCGTCGTTTACCTCCAAAGTTCCTTCATCGCTCTCATAACCGGGGATAAGCAAGGTCACGCCCGCCTTGACGGTATAATAGTCGGAATTGGGAACTTGTTTATCGTCAACGACATTATAGTAGCCTGCGAGTTTTGCCACGCTTTCGCTTGCAAACGAAGTGTTGTACTTGACGACCGCTTTGCCGCTATTTGCTTTCGCAAGGGCGTCCTCAATGGTGTACAAAGTACCGTCTACTTCCACGGTCTTGTACTTGAATACAATTTCCGTCGACGTAAGCGAACCCTCACCTGCGCCTTGTGCCGCTTCAATGTCATTCGTCAAGAAATAGCTTCTTTCTCCGGCATTAATAAGTGTAAGCGTAAATTTCACTTGATATGTATTGCCAATGACTTTAGTAAAGTTCGAGGTTTCGACTTCTACATTGAACTCGTTCTCGAATGCAAGGTGCTCTTTTGTTGCCAAATTATATATCAGCTTTTTATCGAGCGCCGCCTTTACCGCAGCTTTCAATGAATCTACAGTATCCTCATCGCTATGGTCGATCTCCACCACTAACTTATCTTCGGAATAAAGCGCTACTGCTTGAAGCCACTGTGCCTCGAATTCTATGGTAATGTCTTCGGTCGCTTTTCTATGTTCTTCTACAAGGTATTTTATCGCTGAAACAATTTCCGCATTCGAAGCCGTTGCTTCCCTCGATGTTTCTTTTTCCTCCCAACGAGCAAAACGATAGAAGGTTTTTTCCTCAGGTGCTATATCCTCGCCTCCGACAGCATAGCCAATGTCGGCGGTTGTTTCAAGCTGTTTGACTTCTTCTTCGCCGTCCTTGAATATTACCGTGACTGTTATTGCAACGACTTTTGCATAGAACGTTGCTTTGTGATCTTCAAACGTATCGTAAAGCTCTTTAGCGGTGTAAGATGCTTTTGCCTTATTTCCTTCTGTGCAAGCCTTGTCGGTGAACCAGCCTTCGAACTTGTAGCCGATAGCGACCTCGGGATCGATCAAGGTGACTACATTTTGCGTAGGATCCTTCATGGTATAATCGTTATTGTCGAAGCTCGGCAAGGTGCAATGTGTGCTGTCCTCGCCCTCCCCGTTCACTGCCTTGTACTCGATTGTATAGGTAATATCTTTCCAAGTTGCGGTGAAGGTGATAGTTATTTCGCCGCCTGCGAGTTCGTCCGCGAGATACGTGTCGATGTAGGTCGAAATAAAGTCGGTATTGAGGGTGAAGGTGTTGTTAGCTTCTACATTGAGATAGTTTGCAATATCTTCGCCGGAAACGGACTGTACTTTGCCGTTTACGCTTACCGAAATTTGCCAGCCTTGGAAGCTGAATCCGGCAAGTTTTGGCGCGCCGAGAGCAATTGAATTATTCTCTGTTCCGTCACCATTTTTGTCCAAAGATATCGTTCCTTTTTTCTCCGCAATTTGGTTCTTTCAATATATTGTGGTTTTTGATTTTAGTTGCGGAGATTAAACGCCACATATTGTATTCCACAGCGTTTTTTGAATTTCGCTTTTACGCATAGTTCAGCCGACTTTTACGCATAGTTGTTTCATACAATTTTCACAATGTTGCTCTTGTTATTTTGCCTTTTTTCTTGCCTTTTCGAGCTGAAAATCATGGCGTATTTTTTTTTGCAACACTCTCCTCACCTCGTCGCAACGGGTACTTGTTGGTAAGACCCTCCTCACCGCCTCTCGGCGGAGCTCCCCCCGATAGTTGCTTTTGTTTCCTATTCATACGTTATTCG
>CANQUR010000094.1 GCA_947627075.1 uncultured Clostridia bacterium | reverse complement strand
TTCAGTTTTGGAAACGGCTGCAATATTAGAAAAAATCCCACATAGAGCATCCCCGCCTTGGAACTTGCCTAAAGGATATAGTGTTAAAATCAAAGGAGAAGTCAGCAATGATAATAAAAAGACTTTTCATCAATTTTTAAGTGGTACGGTTCTAAGCAAGGGAGTTGACCTCAAATTTACACCACTTCACAGTATAAAGCCGCCCTACAAAGTAAAATGGCAAATCACTAATACAGGTAAAGAAGCAAAAGACGCTAATTGCTTACGTGGTCAACGCTTTGAAGATGGCGATATAACGTTTAATGGAATAATGAATAGTAAAATAGAAGCGACTGCTTATGTCGGAACGCACTATGTTCAATGTTTCATTATTAAGAATGGAAATCAGTGCGTTGGAGTAAGCGAACCGTTTGTTGTAAGAATCCATTAGTTCATTTAAAGTGAGTATAAATCTACAAAGAAGTCGAGAGTTTTGCTCTCGACTTCTTTGTTTGACTCGCCCAAAGGTGTATTCCGATAAAAAATTTTGTTTTTGCGATTCCCTATGGAATACACCCAAAAGGCGTCCATTCCCGTGGCGGAGTAGGTGGGATTCGAACCCACGAGCCCTTGCGGACTACCTGATTTCGAGTCAGGGCCGTTATGACCACTTCGATACCACTCCGTAAAATTGCTAAATAAGTGTAGCAAACAAAAGACAAAATGTCAACTGTTTTGATGAAATAAAGTCGGAAAAATTGAAAAATCGCTTATGCAAACCGAAAGTATTGAGGATGAATGCCGCAAGTCGCCGATCGATCGCAAGCAAAAGATGCCTTCTAAAAAGACACAAAAATTCTTTGAAGCAAAAAGTCTTGCTTTTTATGTATTTATATGTTATAATCGATACGTGAAGTATGAGATCGAATTGGACGGACGATTTGAAGTCGATATAAATTATTGGAACGGCAAAGCCTCGCTTACATACGAGGGAATCGAACTTCCGCGCGGAGAAGGGAAAAACACATTTTTGCTTGGCAACGAGAAATGTGTGATAGGCGGAACGCTCTTTTCGGGCGTGTATCTTTGTCGAGGCGAAAAGAAGGCACTGATATCCAAACTTTATTGGTATGATTATATAGCCGGAATATTGCCTTTTGTAGTGGGGCTATTGGGGAACTATATAGGCGCCGTATTGGGAGCGATCGCATTTTTCCTAATATACAAGATAATGCCTTATGTCAAAAATTACGTATTGCGACTGCTCATATGTGTTGCTTTTGCGGCAGTCGTGTTTGCTATAGTTCTCTTTTTGGCGGGTTTATTCCCGAGCTTGTTCGGAATAGGGGGCGGAAATGGATCTGTCGCGAACTGAAAGAGTCTTGGGCGATCTCGAACGCCTAAAGAAGGCGCATATAGCCGTATTCGGGCTTGGCGGAGTGGGCGGAGCGGTTGCCGAAGCATTGGTGCGAAGCGGAGTGGGCGAACTTACTATCGTTGACGGAGACGTAATAGCTCCCTCAAATATAAATAGGCAGATCATTGCTCAAAATGATAATTTGGGAAGTAAAAAAGTGGACGCCATGGCAAAAAGATTGCTTGCTGTTTCGCCGGATCTGATATTGCACAAAAAAGATATGTTCTTTTTGCCGGAAAACAAGGAGGAAATAGCTTTCGAAAGTTTTGACTATGTTGCCGACGCCGTGGATACGGTCACGGCGAAACTCGCTCTTGTCGAATCGGCAAAAGGCAAAATAATCAGTTGCATGGGAACGGGCAATCGGATCGATCCCACTGCGTTCAAGGTAGGAGATGTGTTCGATACGACCTATGATCCGCTTGCAAAGGTCATGCGAAAGGAATTGAGGGCGCGAGGCATAAAGAGCCTCAAGGTCGTTTATTCCACCGAAGCTCCCATAAAGACGGGCGAACGTACACCGGGCAGTGTTTCGTTTGTGCCCGGAGTCGCCGGACTTATAATGGCGGGCGAGATAATAAAGACCATACTCGGAATAGCTTGAATACGATTCGGCGAATAGTGTTTTTTTCGCGATCTCATAAAAAATGAGGTCGCTTTTTTATTTCGTCGGAACTATAATAAATATAAATATGGCAACAATTATATTGCAAGGAGGTAAACTTATGCTTTATAAAGAGTGGCTTAATGAATGGTTGGAGCTGTATGTCAAGGTTTCGACTTCGGAACGTACGTACAAGAAATACCGCCGTGAAACCGAAATGTACATCATTCCATCGCTCGGTGAATATGACGTCTGCGAACTTACTGCCGTCGAACTTCAAAAATTTCTTTTCGATCTTACTGAGTTGGGACTTTCTGCACGTACTATAAACTTTATCGTTGCGATGGTCAAGCTTTCATTAAAGAAAAGCGTTTCAATAGGCATAACCGACAGACAATATTCCGACGCCATAGTAGGGCCTCGCGTCAGAGCAAAAAGAGCGGCGAGCTTCAGTAAGGACGAACAAAAGAAGATAGAACAATATATCTTTCAAAAGCAAAAACCAATGTTGTTCGGTATACTTTTATGCCTGTATTCCGGATTGCGTATAGGCGAATTGCTTGCCTTAACATGGGAAGATGTGGACTTAAAAAAAGGTACGATCGCCGTTACCAAATCTTGTCATGACAGCTGGGAAGAAAATCGCTATGTCAAGATAATCGACGCGACCAAAACGCAGAGCTCCGAGCGTGTCATTCCACTTCCCAAACGCATTGTTTACTACATGAAGGCGTTGCGAAAGCTTACGAATGACAAATTCGTGGTAACGGGCAAATCGAATTACGGAGCCGAGATCCGTTCTTATCAAAGGACGTTCGATATCCTATTAAAAAGACTGAAGATAGACCACAGAGGCTTTCATGCGTTAAGGCATACCTTTGCGACGCGCGCATTGGAAATAGGAATGGATATAAAAACGTTGTCCGAGATCTTGGGACATCAAAGCCCCGCCGTAACGTTGCAACATTACAGTCATTCGTTTATGGAACATAAGACCGAAATGATGAACAAGGTCGGTAATCTGCTACCCTAAAGCTTTTAGAAACTCCAATTGCATACAGTAAAAAACGTTGTCGCTTTGCAAGACCGCACATTAGACTTTGCAGAGCAGTTTTTGCAATGCGCTTTATAAAAAATACCGATGAAGAAATTCCTCATCGGTATTTTTTACTTAAAAGTTTGTGTTTATCGATCAAAACAAAGTTTTGGGATCGGTGTATTCCATCTTGTAAAGGTCAGCTACGGGCTTGCAAGTAAGCTTGCCGAGGTGAGTGTTAAGACCGAGCATAAGACCTTCATCTGCTTTGAGCGCTTCCTTGTATCCCTTGTTTGCAATTGCAAGACCATATTTAAGTGTTGCATTGTTGAGTGCCAAGGTAGACGTGCACGGAACTGCGCCGGGCATATTGCCTACGCAATAATGGATAACGCCTTGATATTCGAATACGGGAGCGTCATGATAGGTAACGTGCGATGTCTGGCAAGTACCGCCTTGGTCGATAGCAACGTCAACGATGACTGCGCCTTTCTTCATGAGAGGAATATATTCCTTGCGAATGAGTTGCGGCGTAGCTGCGCCGGGGATAAGGGCCGCACCGATAACGAGGTCGGCTTTTGCGATTTCTTCGCGAACAGCTTCGTCCGTGCTATAAAGAGTATGAACTCTGCCGGCATAATGAGTATCCATATCGGTAAGAGCATCAAGGTTTACGTCCACAGCGGTAACGTTTGCACCGAGACCTACTGCCATAGCCACTGCGTTGCGTCCTACAACGCCTGCACCGCCGAGTACGAGTACGTTAGCGGGAAGAACGCCGGTAACGCCGCCGAGGAGGCAACCTCTGCCGCCAAACGGCTTTTCGAGGTATTTAGCGCCTTCTTGTATGGAAAGACGACCTGCGATCTCGCTCATCGGCTTAAGGCAGGGAAGAGCGCCCTTGCGGTCTCTAATTGTCTCATAAGCGATTGCAATGATCTTCTTGTCGAGGCAAGCCTGAGTAAGCGGCTTGTCGGCTGCAAGGTGGAAATATGTGTAAAGGATCTGACCTTCGCGCATAAGCTTATATTCCGAAACGCCTTTGAATTCGGGCTTTGTCTCGTGATCGATAGGCTCCTTTACCTTGATGATCATATCTGCTTTTGCATAGATATCTTCAATGGTGGGAAGGATCTTGCATCCTACGGCGGTATAAGCTGCGTCTTCATAGCCGGAGCCTACGCCTGCGTCGTGCTGGATGTAAACTTCATGGCCTGCTTTAACGTAAGCGGCTGCATGGTGAGGAGCAAGTCCTACTCTGTACTCATGTTTTTTGATCTCGATAGGTACACCGATTTTCATTTTTTAATATCTCCTTTTATTGTAAAATTAGTAAATAAACTTTACAGCATAAGTATAATACTAAAAAATGCAATAGTAAACTGATTTAAGCCCTTTGAGCAAAAAAAATTAAAATTTTTCGATTAAATGGCGCGTCGAAACAAGATATGACCATCATAGCCCGAGCTAATAACGAAAATATCTCACCGAATGCGTAGTCAAGAAAAAGCGTACAAAAATAATTATGAAATATCTATTTTACTTGCCTATTTTTCCATAAAATGATATACTATAACATCATAAGAAAATTCGGAGGCAATCAATGAGACAAACAGTTGTGGTCTTGGATTTCGGTGGGCAATATAACCAGCTCATAGCGCGAAGAGTACGTGAACTCAATGTTTACTGTGAGCTTCTGCCGTATACGACAAAAATCGATAAAATAAAGGAAAAGCGTCCGATAGGCATCATTTTTACGGGCGGACCGAATAGCGTTTACGAGGCGGGCGCACCGACGGTAGACAAGGAAATATTCGAGCTCAAAGTTCCCGTTCTCGGCATTTGTTACGGATGTCAAATTATGGCGCACCTTAACGGCGGCAAGGTTTCGAGCGGACCGCGCGAATATGGCAAGCAAGAGCTTTGCGATGAAAATGGCAAATTGTTCGAAGGCATATCCACGGGCTCGGTCTGCTGGATGAGCCATACCGATTATATAGAAAAGCTCCCCGAGGGCTTCACCGTAGCGGCAAAGACAGCCAATTGTCCTGTAGCGGCTATGCAGAATGAAAAACGTAAGCTGTATGGAGTTCAATTTCATCCGGAGGTCATGCATACTCAAAGAGGCATGGATATTCTCCGCAATTTTCTTTATAAGGTTTGCGGTGCAAAAGGCGATTGGACGATGGGCAATTTCGCTGCCGAGACGATAGAAACTCTAAAAGCCAAGCTGTGGGGTAAAAAGGTATTGTGCGCTCTCAGCGGAGGCGTAGACAGCGCCGTTGCCGCAACGCTTATACATAAGGCATGTCCGGATCTTATTTGCATTTTCGTCGATCACGGCTTGCTTCGCAAAAACGAAGCGGACGAAGTCGTTCGAGTATTCAAAGACGGAATGGGTATGAATTTGATAAAGGTGGACGCGTCCGAACGCTTCCTTGGCAAATTGCAAGGAGTCACCGAACCCGAGCGCAAACGTAAGATAATAGGCGAGGAGTTTATTAGAGTTTTTGAGGCGGAGGCAAAAAAGATCGGCAAGGTCGATTATCTCGTTCAAGGCACTATATATCCCGACGTTATCGAAAGCGGATTGGGAAATTCGGCTAAAATCAAGTCACACCACAACGTGGGCGCGCTTCCGGACGTGGTGGATTTCAAGGAGATCGTGGAGCCATTAAGAGAACTCTTTAAGGACGAGGTGCGCAGACTCGGCTTCGAGCTTGGTTTGAGCGAGGAAATAGTTATGCGTCAACCGTTCCCGGGTCCCGGACTTGCGATAAGGATAATAGGCGACGTCACAAAAGAAAAACTCGAATTGTTGCGCGAGACCGATTATATTTATCGTGACGAGATAAAAAAAGCCGGACTACAATCCGAAATATGGCAGTATTTTACCGTACTTACCGATCTCCGCAGTGTGGGAGTAATGGGAGATGCGCGTACCTATGATTATACTATCGCGCTCCGAGGAGTAACGAGCGTTGACGGCATGACTGCAGATTGGGCAAGGATCCCATTTGATGTGCTTGAAAAGATCAGCAATCGTATAGTAAACGAAGTAAAACAAGTCAATCGCGTCGTTTATGATATAACAAGCAAACCCCCCGCAACCATTGAGTGGGAATAAAAATTAAATTGTAAAAGAAAGACAAAAGCCGAGCAGATTTGCTCGGCTTTTGAAAACATATCGAATTTTCGGACCCATTTCTTTTCGATTTTCGTATAAATC
>CANQUR010000093.1 GCA_947627075.1 uncultured Clostridia bacterium | reverse complement strand
TATGTCGGCGCGTCCAAAGGAATAGCCCGCAAGCTTACGCACTATTTCCATGACTTGCTCTTGATACACCATTATGCCGTATGTGACTTTGAGTATGGGCTCAAGCAACGGATGGTCGTATTTTACCTCATCGGGATGTCGTTTGTTATATACATATACGCCTATTTTATCCATGGGACCGGGGCGATACAGCGAAATGCCCGCTATTACATCTTCGAGCGAGGTGGGGCGAAGATCGCGCATAAACCGCCTTATGCCCTCGCCTTCGAGCTGGAACACCGCATGAGTGTCGCCTTCGCCTATAAGCTTGTAAACCTCGGGGTCGTCGTATCCCATGGCATAAAAGTCAAGGTCTATGCCCTTCGTCTGCTTGACGTACTTGACCGCCTTGCTTATATCGGTCAGCGTTCGCAGTCCCAAAAAGTCCATTTTCAAAAGTCCGAGCTCTTCGCACTCTATCATATTGAACTGCGTAGTCACTATTCCATCGCCCGACATCGCCATTGGAACGTGGTCGGAGATGACGTCCTTACATATTATGACGCCCGCCGCGTGCATTCCCGTCTGGCGCGGCATTCCCTCTATCTGCATAGCCATGTCCAAGATCTTTTTGCTCATGGGATCGTTGTTATAAAGGTCCACAAGATCGGGGATCACGGGATTGACATCGCTCTTTTTGTTTTCCTTAAGACCGAGCAAGTCCTCTATATGCAGTTTGCCCATCATTTTGGGCATGAGCTTTGTTATCTTGTCCACATCGGCAAAGGTTTGATTGAACACTCTGCCCACATCCTTTACCGCCGCCTTGGCGGCAAGGGTGCCGAATGTCACTATTTGCGACACGTTCGGCTCGTGATATTTTTCTATTACATATTGAATGACGCGTTCGCGCCCGTCCACGCAAAAATCTATATCGAAATCGGGATTGCTCACGCGCTCCTCATTGAGAAAGCGCTCGAATATGAGTGAATATTTAAGCGGATCGACCTTCGTAATGCCAATAGCGTATGCGACTATACTGCCCACGCCGCTACCTCTGCCCGGACCTACGGGAACGTCATGCGTTTCGGAAAAGTGTATGAAATCCCAAACGATAAGGAAATAATCCACAAATCCGAGCTTTTTTATTACCCCAAGCTCGTATTCCGCTCTGTCGAGGATCTCTTGAGTAATGGTCCCGTACTTTTTATTGAGTCCCTCAAAGCACATTTTGCGCAAAAATTCATATGGTTCGCTTCCGTCGCTCGGAGTGTAGCTCGGCAAAAGTTTTTCCTTGCGGAAAAAGCGAAAATCGCATTTGTCGGCTATTTCGAGCGTATTGGTTATCGCGCCTTCGTAGCCTTTGAAAAGCTCCGCCATCTGATCGCCGCTTTTAAGATAAAACTCCTTTGTGGGGAAATACGCGTCGTCACCGCTCGAAAGTTCGCTTGCGGAACCTTGCATTTCGTCCTCGTCCGGCGACATAGTCTTGCGAAATGAGATACATTGGAGCACCTTTTGCATTTTGGCGTCCTTTTTTTCGAGATAATGCGCGTCGTTTGTCGCCACCATCTTTATGCCGTTTTTTATCGCTATATCGCGCAAAGCAGGCAAAATACGTTGTTGTTCGATTATGCCGTGATCTTGAAGTTCTATATAATAATCCTCGCCGAACAAAGCCTTAAACTTCTTCGCCCACTCGTCCGCTCCCTCGTAATCGTGGGCAAGCAATCTTTGCGGGATAATGCCGGCAAGACAAGCGCTCAAGCATATCAATCCCTCGCTGTGAGCTTTCAAAAGCTCGAAATCTATTCTGGGTTTGTAATAAAATCCTTCGGTATAGCCGAGGCTTACAAGCTTTATGAGATTTTTGTATCCGACTTCGTTTTTTGCGAGCAAGATAAGGTGATTGTTTTTTGGCATTTTGCCGTCCGACGCAACCTTCACATGCATATCCTCGGTCATGTAGACCTCGCAACCGATGATAGGCTTTACTTTGCATTCGCGTCCGTCCCTTATGAACTCGAACGGATCTGCCTTTTCGTCGGTGTATCTTATGGCGGACTTGACGAACTCAAGAGCGCCGTACATATTGCCGTGATCGGTTATTGCTATAGCCTTGATTCCGAGTTCGTCGCAACGCGAAAAGACCTTATTAAGGCGTATTGCGCCGTCAAGAAGGCTATATTCGGTATGAACATGAAGATGAGCGAAATCCTGTGACATATCCTCTCTCCCTTAACTTTCGTTTGCCATTTCCAAGAGTTTATTTAATCTGTATTTTATGCAGCCCTTGCTTACTCCTATAAGTTCGGCAAGCCCCTCATAGCTTGCGTCCGGATTTTCTATCCTCGCCTTCGCCGTAGCGAGAAGTTTTTCATCCTTTAACGACGGCAATATCTTTTTTATTGCGGTCACCTGTCTTAAACTTGTCTCGACCACCTTGTCGGCATTTGCGAGGTCGCAATTTATGCGCCTATTCGTGTACATATTGACCATTCTGAGCGCCGCCATGTTGTTTAGCTCGAGAACCGCCTTGTTCGCGCCTATCAGTGCAAGAAAATCGCTTATTGCCTCACTACTCTTTATATATACGACGTATTTATCCTTCCTCGAAGTAGACCGCGCGATTATATCGAAATTCCCTATGAGCGCGCACACGTCATCCGCCATGTCGCTCGTGGAAAAGGTCATTTCGAGATGATATTTCTTTGAGACCGAAACGCTGCCCGAACCGAGGAACAGTCCCTTCAAATAATTTTTTGCGCAACATTCGTCTGCCACCACGAAGCCGTTTATACCCGCCATAGCTCCGATCTCCTCTCCGTAATATGTAAGGATACCGAGATCGAAAAGCATATTAAGGACAAACTCTCCGCGTACCTCATAGTCGGTCTTGGTCAATTTGCCTTTTTCGTCATAAAGCTGCCTTATAAGCTCGTCCGCCAACGCGACTACGCTTTGACTTTCGCTGGAAATGTACACTCCCACTCCCTCACTGCTGAATGAGATCGAACCCGCCGAATGAATGAGCGCCGACAGCAAAGCGGTGTTGCAACATTCTTTTTCTTGCACAATCGCAATTTCGTCCTTTGCCTTTATCGTGAGTTCTTTCATCTCTGTCTCCTGAAAACAGGTAGTTTATTGAAATTTGCGATCCTGTCCACCGGTATATTCAGTCTGCTCACATATGATAGAGGTACACCGAAATATCCCACTCTTTCGGGCGAATGAGCATCCGAGTCGATTATCAAATTTACTCCCGTATCGAGGATAGCCATGATCTCATCATCGGTCATCGACACTTTTTTGCCGTTTAATTCCAAAAATGTGCCGTAATGTGCAGCCGCCTTTGCGATCTCTTTTACATCGGTCTTTATGCCGTAATTAGGGTGCGATATTATATCTATTTTGTATCTTTCAAGCGCCTTTATATAGGCATCGGTGTTTTTGACGACCTGTTTTGCCGAAAATTTCGTTAATCCGCTTACGAAATTCGGTAATGCAAAATTGAAATACTCCTTTATGGAGGAAGTGCTTGTACACTTATGATAGCCGCATATCATTATATCCATCCAATCGGAATCGGTCTCCTCGATATCCACGCGTCCGTTTTCGTCCACAAGGTTGGTTTCGAGCCCAAGATATATCTTGATTTGAGGATATTGGCTTCTCAATCTCTTTACCTCGTCTATCATCGCATTGAGATCCATTCGTCTGACGCCGTAAAAGTCATGCCAAAATCCATGGTCGGTTATCCCGATCTCCTTAAGACCGCAACTTATAGCCGCCTTGACATTATCCTCGATACTGCCGTGGCCATGGCTGAATACGGTATGGGTATGGTAATCACCGATAACAGGCATCTAATAAAACTCTCCCAAATAAATGACCTCCTCGGTCAATGAAACGTCGAATTTGCTTTTTACCTCTGCCTTTGCCGCTCTTATGAGCGTAAATATGTCCTGCGAGGACGCAAATCCGGTATTTATTATAAAGTTTGCGTGCTTTTCGCTTATGATCGCTCCGCCCTGCGCAAGTCCCTTTAACCCCGCTTGTTCGATATACCAACCTGCCGGCTTTTCCGCATTTTTGAATACCGATCCGCAACTGAAGCCGCGCGGCTGAGTTGCGCGACGAAGCGAAAAATATCTTTTGCGAAGCGCGGACATATCCTCATCGGTCCTTTCGCATTCGAACTCCGCGCCCACAATAATGTCGGAAATGTCCGATGTCCTGTATCCGAAAGTTATGTCCTTGCGGAGCAAACGTTCGATCTTGCCGTTTTTAAGCACATCGACGTAGCGTAGCACATCCGAAACGCTTTTCCCAAACGCACCCGCGTTGAGCTTTACGGCACCACCGACGCTACCCGGGATCCCGCTTGCCCATTCGAGCCCTTTTAACGAATTTGATTCGCAATAGCGTGACAGTGCGGGAAGAGGAACTCCCGAATATGCATACACTCCGCTTTCGGTAAGTTTCATCCCAGATAGCCGCATAAGGATCACCTTTCCGTCAAAGCCTTTATCCGAGATGAGCAATTTGCTCCCGCAACCTATAACGACGTATTCGCCTTGAGCTGTTTCGAGCAAGCCTTCGATATCGTAAACTATCTTGAGCGACCTTGCCTTGCCGCCCGTATGATATGTGCAAAAATCGGAAAGCGGAACGTTTTTCAGTGACGAAACATTTTCCCTCATATATTCTACTCCATTTGAAATAATTTTTCAATCGTTTAAGCGCGCAAAAACAAAATTTTATCGCTTATTCTTCGATTATATATATTCTATTTATTTTCGAGGCGAAATGTGAAGGATTTTTGGTCTGCTCCTTTTTATACACAACAAAAAAGGAGCCGTAATCATCCTTACGGTCCCTTGCGTAACGCTCTTTATATTTTATTTTATACTAAAGCCTATCTCTTTAAGCTTTTTACAGTTGTAATTTATGACTTCCAAGATATTATTGAAGATATTCTGTACCTGCTTTTTGTCGGAAATTATTCGACTTATATTATCGTAACCGCCGTCGGAATGGGCGTAAAAATTGCGTTGAAGAAAATATTCGGTATACAGCGAAGCCATGACCTCGGCATAGATCACCGACGGGATCTTTTTGCGATATCCCACCTTAAGCACATACTTGCCGTCCTCTTTTTCATAAGCCTGTCCTATCATCTTGACGACGATCCCCTGTGCGTGCTGAAGGTCGAAAATGAGCCTTTCGAGCCCGCGGAAGCACGGTATGAGCAACATCGAATAATCGGACAACACTACTGCGGAATTGTTTATGTCGATGATACCTATCGAAAGATCGAGCTTGGCTTGCTCGGACAAAAATTCATATGCCGCGGGCAACTTTTTTTTGAGTTGACGTTCTATATCCTTCGCGCGTTTTTCCTCTCCGCTGTTTTTGATATGCGTCTTTATGACAGTTTTATAGTCGCTTATCTGCGAAATTATAAGCTGTAATTCGCTGTAAAGGTCGCCTCGTATTCCGTTGAGCTCGATATTGTCATCGTTATATTTCAGGACAGCCTTTTCCTTGGAGGTCTTGATCGTATATGCCCTTTGAACTCCGTCGATATGCGTTTTCTTGTAACTCATATCTTTATTCGCCCTTATCTTCTTAAGTAGCTCCTCAAACTTCTCGGTAGAGACCTTTTTCACTATAAAAGTATTTTCGTTTTGTGCGCCTTGCTTCTCGCCGCCCTCTTTCTTTCCTTTGCCGCCTGCCTTTTGTGTGTCCGGACTCTGCTTTTGTGCGCCTTGCTTCTCGCCACCCTCTTTCTTTCCCTTGTTGCCTGCCTTTTGTGTGTCCGGACTCTGCTTTGCGCCTTGCTTCTCGCCGCTATCTTTCTTTTTTGGAGCAGCGGAGCTCGGCTCGCTTTTCGACTTTTCGCGATCTATAAACTCACTTGGCAAGAATGACGCTATTTCATCCATGACGACCTCGGGTGCCGTAACGATCAAAGCTTGCGCCTTTGTTTCATACACAATGCTTATACGATATTTGTTTTTGGTAAATGTGTATCGATCCTGCAAAACGACGCCGTCCGCCGGATTATGAGCCCTTAACTTATAATTGCTCTTTTTATTTATATTTTCTATAAATGATGAAAATATACTTTCACAGCATTTATTGTAGTTTTTTCTTATGGGAACCATAAATATATTTTACTATTTTATACGAAAAAAAGCAATCGAATATAAGGCACAAATTGTCTAATAAAACAAAAAAGTCCGTAAGCTGTATTCTTACGGACCTTTTAGTCTTTTTTATATTAGTTTTCCTTCCTCTTGCGGAATCTGATGAGATATACAACCACACCGATTATGAGTAGCACACCTACTATAATAAGAACTGTGCTGAGCATTGTAAGAGATGCGGGAGTGTTGCTCTTTACCGAGCTTACCGTAATGGTATACGATGCCGTGCTCTCATTGCCTGCCTTGTCTTTCAAAATGATGCGAACGATATAATCGCCGCTGGAAGCAAACGTATAATTTTCGTCAAGCTTTATGCTGTACTTGCCATTGTTGCTGTCA
>CANQUR010000092.1 GCA_947627075.1 uncultured Clostridia bacterium | reverse complement strand
TCGGGCGGCTCTTGACGATGAAGCAGGTTACAAGCCGAAGCAACCGCAACGCACAAAATAATCGTTAACGCAGTAATGATTTTTTTCATTTTCGAATCTCCTTATAAAAGGTACGTTGAATAATATATTCAATGTACATAAAAGTGTGAAGCGGAAAATAAGAAAATGATATTTATTTTATTTTTAAGAAAATAGTTGACATATATACTATTCCTATGATAAAATTAGAATTAATTGTACATTGAATATATTAATCAATGTACAATTTTTTTGCTTCGAAAAAACAATTAATTTTTGATTTGAATTAAGCTAAAACTCTTGTCTTTTGTTTAATTTGGGTGTATAATATTGCCAAGCAAAAACTTAAACATAGGAGGATGTTTTATGTTGAATAAAAAAATCGTTGAATTGCTTAATGACCAAATTAACAAAGAGTTATACTCGGCTTATCTCTATCTTGATTTTGCCAATTACTATGCCGACGAGGGTCTTAACGGCTTTGCCAATTGGTACGAAGTTCAGGCAAAAGAGGAACGCGATCACGCTTTCATGTTCCGCAGATATCTTATAGACAACGGAGTCAGAGTGGAATTCAAGGCGATCGACAAGCCCGACAAGGTGTTCAAAAATCATCTTACGCCGCTCGAAATCGGCTATGAGCACGAGCAATACGTAACTTCGCTTATCACCGCCATCTATCACGAAGCGGTTTCCCAAAAGGATTACAGAACAATGCAATTCCTCGATTGGTTTATTAAGGAACAGGGCGAGGAAGAGACCAATGCCGACGACATGATCAAAAAGATGAAGTTGTTCGGCGGCGACGCAAAGGGACTCTATGCGCTCAATCAGGAGCTCAGCGCCAGAGTTTACGCGCCTTCGACCACCGGTCCCGCAATGTAATATAATACAACTTTTAATATCGATTACAAAAAGAATCTCACGAACCTCGTGAGATTCTTTTTTTGTACGATTTTTTAATTATAATAACGATAAAAAAGAAAAAAGGCAGGGTAAATAAAATAGAAAAAAGGTACACTGAATATCTTATTCAATGTACGTTTATGCTGATATTATACAATAAGAAAAACCAAATGTCAATAGAAAGACAAAAAATTTTTTACAAATTCTTTTAGGCTTAATAAATCTTACATAAAAGTGAAAAGAAAGTTCGGATAAATGATCATTGAATAAGATATTCAACGTACAAAAAACGAGAAAAAATAAAGGAGGCAGGTTTATGAAAAAACGATTAAAGGTGTTATTGCCGATAATAATGGTAATAGCTCTGTGCATGGCAATGGCAGTCGCGTGTGCTCCGACGGAAGAGACGTATACGGTAACGTACGTAGCGGGCGGCGGAGAAGGAACGGCTCCGACCGAAGTCGCGCATAAAGGCGGCGAGCAATTCGCGCTCAAAGAAAATACTTTTACCAACGCGGGCAAAGTTTTCGCGGGTTGGAGCGACGGAAAGAACACGTATAACGAAAAGGCTCAATACACGATGCCCAACGCTAACGTAACGTTGACGGCGCAATGGAATGCGGAATCGAAGACGTACGGTGTAACATATTCGGCGGGCGAAGGCGTAACGGGTACCGTTCCGACGGAAAGCAACAAAGCCAAAGATGATGTTATTACACTCAAAGGTTGCGAAATCACGCGCACGGGATATGTATTCGAAGGCTGGAGCGACGGCACGACGACATATCAGCCGGGCGACAGCGTTACGATGCCGGATAGCGCCTTAACGTTAACGGCGATATGGGCTAAAGTATATAAGGTTACTTATGATAAGGGCGCGGCAACGAGCGGCGAGAGCCCGGTAGACTCCTGCGAATATAAAAAGGATTCCAAAGCGATAGTTAAGGACAAAGGAACGCTCGCAAAGCCGGGCTGCGACTTTGTCGGTTGGAAGATAAAGACGCCTGCGCCGCAAGCGGGAGCGGAAATCGAAATTTACAACAAGGGCGAAGAATTGACGATGCCCGAGTCGGACGTAGTGCTCGAAGCGACGTTCGAAAACAGAGTAAGATACGGAACGTTCTACGGCTATGACTACGGCGAAAACGAAGCCCCCGTATCGCTTAAAGTGGACTATGTCGAAGGCGAAAACAACACGTTTGACGCAACCAAGATTGTAGCTTCGATAGACGCCGGCAGTTCAAGGGCTCCTTTTACCGATCTTGAATTTACATTTAACGAGACCGACGGCATTTGGTACGGAGAAACAGCGGGATTAGCTATGGGAGGATCAACCACCAAAGGCGACAAAATCAAAATAGAATTTAAGGAAGAATATGCCGAAGTAGTTGTAAGATACGATCAAGATGAACCGCGTAATTATAAGTTTGACGGCTATCAAATTGTATCCACTCTCGACGAAGAGGATTTGAATATAATTCTCGGCAGTTGGGAGGGCTATTCGAGTAGCAATACAATTTATGATAACGGAAGCAATATTTTCGACGGTGAAGAAAAAGATATTTGCTTTAAGCTCGAAGTAGGTAAGAGCTTTTCGGACAACAGACTCGAGTTTACTCTCAGCCAGACCAAGGCTGCGGGCGAAGCGGCGCCGACCGACGATGTTACTTATCCGATCCAAAAGTGGACTATCGACGTTGTATACAGCTACGGCGGAGCCTTTACCGGCAAGTTGGTAGTCGAGGACGAAACAAACAAAAAGACCACCACAACCGAAGTTACGGTAAAATTCGGAAGCTATCAAGAGGTAGATGAACAATATCAACCGGTTGGCGATCCTCAGTATTTTATTAAAATAACCGAAAAGACCCAAAGCAGCAGCGGCGGTCCCGGCGGAGTCGTCCCCAGACCTCCTGTAGCCGTAGGCGGAGTGAGCGGTATGGCAGGAGCGGTTGGTGTCCCCGACGGCGGAAGCAGCACAACGACGACCACCTACTACGGATTTACCAAGACGGCAGCGGCGGCACAATAATAACGCGTAATGCGAGGAGAAATCCTCATTCTTCAATGAACTCGGATCGAAGCGCACAATCGACGAGAGTTCGAATCCTCTTATGAAGTGTTACGGCTTCATAAAACAAAATCGCCCTTTACGGACGATTTTGTTTTATGTATTCTTAAAATACATTTTATTTATCGGCGTGTTGTTTTTGGGCGTCGGCAAGGCGCAGACGATCCATTTCAGCTACGCACCCTTTGACGTCTACTGCGCCGTCGAACAGGCTGTTTACGGCTGCGGCTACGTCCTCGGCACTGTATCCCACTATCTTTGCGACGGCGGTAGAGACGCGTTCCTTGGCTCCGATCGAGGCGGCGGCTTCGGTCACCATTTTGGATTCGATATTGGTCGTCTGACCCTTAAAACAACTTACCGTCGATATTCTGTCAAAGGCGTAGTTGTAATTTTCGGGCGTGGCGCAAAACGAAAGAAATTCTTTGGCTTTGTCGAGCTTTTTGCTCTTTTTTGACAAAGAGTTTTGTAAACAGAAAAAGATAGAAACAATTATAAAATTATTATAGGATGAACTTGCAATATCGGGTTTTTTATGATATAATATTTCCAAGAAAAGAAGAGGAGCATATATGAGCGAATATTATCTTAAAAAATGTGGACATCAAGAACTTGGCAGTATTGGTGTGAGCGGGAAGCCTAATAGAGGACGTTATCTTTTGACTTCCATGAATGAAGATGTTCTTTCGTTCTTTCCTCCACTTTCCACGACGCAACTAAATGATAGTACCATTATCCCCATCATCCCCTTATATTCCGGCGAAAAGGTATATTGCAACTATGTATATCATAACGATAAATTTCATGGGTCAACGGCGGCGCATCCGAGGAATGAATATCGAATTTATCTGAACCGCGCCTTGGAAGGAGATAACTATCGTTTTATTACAGGTGATATTGTTGTATTTAGGAAACAAAAAATTTTCGATGACGATATGGCTCAAACAGTATATTTGATGGATTTGGTTCATAACGACGGAACGTCATATTATGGTGAACTAAACCAAATAATAGAAAATTATCCTATCCGTGGTGGATATGGAAAATTTGACGGAACCTTAAATGAATTTGAACGTCGTGCTGAAGCTATACTTTCCGATCATGCGCCCAATCCTGTCATTGATACAACAGTAACAGAGCGAATAATTACCGGCTCAGCTGATGCTATCGCCAATTTATTTAATGCGGTTACTTTTAGGGATTTTGTGATGACCGGATATGGGAATCAATGTGCTATTACAGGCACAGTAATACGATACCGGTCTTTTTCAAACCTCGAAGCCGCTCATATTAAACCTCGAAGCCATGGAGGATTATTTTTGCCAAGCAATGGATTGGCACTCTGCAGAGACTTGCATTGGGCGTTTGATAAAGGCTTCTTTACTTTAGATGATGAATTAAAAGTCAAAGTTCATCCTGCAATAACAAGTGATTTTCTTCAATCATATAACGGGCATTCTATAAGAATTCCCGATAATCCTTTTTTTGCACCCGATTTACAAAATGTAAAATATCACAGAGAAAATATTTATGGCTTGTTTTTAACAACGGGGAGATTATAATCACCATGAATGCTATAGATCTATTTGCCGGATGCGGAGGGCTGTCAAGAGGATTCATGGATGCAGGCTTCCAAATTATCGTCGGTGTTGATAACGATCAAGCAGCATTGGATACTTTTGCTCGCAATCATATCGGGGCAGTTGCGTTAAAAGCCGATTTATCAAATCCGCAAACTTTTGATTTGATCAGAAACGTTGTTTCAGGTCGCAGTATTGATGTTATTATTGCAGGCCCTCCATGCCAAGGGTTTTCTTTAACCGGGCCTCGCCATTTTGATGATAAACGAAATAAATTATACCTTGCGGTTTTCGATGCAGTAAAAGAATACCATCCCAAGGGATTTATTATTGAAAATGTACCCGGGATGGCAACGCTTTATAATGGTCAAATAAAAAATGAAATCCTGAGTAAATTTGAAAGTCTGGGATATAATGTAAAATGTCAAATTTTATGTGCGGCAGATTATGGGGTGCCGCAAATAAGGCATAGGTTAATTTTTATGGGGGTTAAAAAAGATATCGGATACCCTCATTTCCCAAGTGCGCTATTCTCTCCCGCAAATTACAGGACTTGCCGAGAAGCTATAAGCGATTTGCCTTCAAGAATAAACGACATAGGAAAAGAAGTAGACAGTTATAGTTCGGATCCTAAAACAGATTATCAAAAACTTATGCGTAAAGCAAGTTCTGTCTTATTCAATCATGTCGCTGCAAAACATTCACAAATGGTTCAAAATACAATTGCCTTAGTCCCCGAGGGTGGAAACTATAAAGATTTACCTGCAGGGTGGGGGGAAAGCAGAAAATTCCATGTTGCCTGGACCAGGTATCATGGAGATAAGCCATCTAATACCATTGATACGGGACATAGAAATCATTTTCATTATGAGTACAATCGCATTCCCACAGTGAGGGAAAATGCACGCTTACAGTCATTTACCGATGATTTCGTTTTTTTAGGTACTCGAACCCAACAAAATAGGCAAGTCGGCAATGCGGTTCCGCCATTGTTGGGGTATTATCTTGCGCTTTCATTGCGGGCAATAATTGAGGGTGGAAATGATTAATACAATAGATTTATTTGCAGGTTGTGGCGGATTAACGGAAGGTTTTTTGCAGTCCGGGTTATTTAATACCTTAGCTTGCGTTGAATGGGATAAAGCACCCTGCGATACGTTACGCAATCATTTGAAAAATAAATGGCATTGTGAAAATGCCGATAAAATTGTCTTAAGATTTGACATTCAACGGACAGACGAGTTAATTAATGGGTGGACAGACGAAGAATACGGAAAATCAAAGGGGCTTGATGCAATTATTCAAGAAAGCGGAAAATCCGTTGATTTAATAATTGGCGGTCCCCCATGTCAAGCTTATTCGATGGCGGGACGTATTCGTGATGCAAATGGAATGCGCAATGACTATCGAAATTATTTATTTGAAAGTTATATAAATATAGTTAAGCATTACAAGCCCAGAGCTTTTGTCTTTGAAAATGTCCCAGGTATGTTAAGTGCAAGACCGGGTGAGGGAAAGGAATTTATAGCTACTATTATTAAACGTAAATTTGAAGAAGCGGGATATTCGATAATAAACGATTTGAGACGAGCGATCATTGACTTTACCGAATATGGCATACCGCAAAATCGTAGTCGTATAATTATTCTTGGAATTCAAAAAGAAATTTACGGTAAGTACGCTCAAGATAAACTTGAAAAATTTTATTCGGAAATTTTGCCTCGCCATAAAGTTATGGTGAAATCAACTGTTCGTGACGCTATTGGCGATTTACCGAAACTTTACCCATTACCCTCACCCGTAAGGATTAACGGTAAACGATATTCGCATTTGCCCAACGGCCCGACTATACCTAATCATGTTGCCCGATTTAATAGCGCTCGCGAGATTGCTATTTTTAAAATGCTTGCAGAGGATATTGAAAGCGGTCAGTGTAAATATACGTCAATAGAAGCTCTAAAAAAATTATATACACAATTGTTTTGTTTTGAAGTTTTTTAACACGGTATCCTTCTCCCCCACTTTCATCCA
>CANQUR010000091.1 GCA_947627075.1 uncultured Clostridia bacterium | reverse complement strand
AGATGTTATCTTCGCCGGACATATCGAAGAAAGCTCGTTCTTTGGCGTGCTTGGCAATGTCTTCCGCGGAAGCATTGCTTTTCAGTTTATAGGGGGTGTATGCTATATCGAATATTACAGGTTGTCCTATAATTATTTTTCTCTCCTTATTTTATAATTTTGTCCGTGCGTGGACGAAACGGAGAACGGTAGGTATCACACGTTTTCAAAGGCAATTTGAAGTCAAAAGACTGCAAATTCTTAGCCTGCTTCCCAAAACATTGTTTTGGCTTGACTTTTCTTTCAATGTTTGCTTACCATTTTGCATACGATATAATCTTCTTATAGTGCGTTAAAACCGTGTATAGACTTGCGCAGTGTTTATACTCTTTGCAGTTATCCAAACCCATATCCAAAAATCCCCAATCCACCCTATCCAAAAGATGCATTCGTGACGCGTATAGGTCGTTCTTAATATTTGGATGTAAACTCATAAATTCTTTAAAAGTAATACACGGATTCTTTTTGTCTGTAGCATCGCTTATTTGCTCGTCCGTTACTTTAACCTTTTCGGCTTTGCCGCCTTTATATCCGCTTGCAATGCGTACCTTTGAAAGAGCTAACTTAGTCTTTGCAAGATCGAAATACATATCTACGGGCGGCTTTAACTTTTTCGGTTCTTTGTCCTCGAACAAAAACTCACAAAGTGCTATAAGATATGCTCCGCTGTCCTCGTCGTTCATAAGTTTGATTGCCTTGTGGTAGGCGTCCGTAAACGCAAAATGCCGCATTTTCTTGTTGTAGCTTTTGGGCGTTTTGCCCTGCATCTCAAGCTGTTTTACTTTTGTCAATACGTCCTCGATATTGCTCCATATAAAAGCTTCCGTATCGTCAGTAAACGGAGCGGGCTGTTCGCCGCAAAATTCATACGTGCATATCGCTTTTATGATTCGTCCTGCAATAACGTTGTCTACGTTCTTTACAAGTTTCCAATACAGGTCATAAAACGTAAAGCGTTTTAATTTGTCCATCATTTTCTCCTTTTTAAATTTTTTGAACATACAAAAAACCGCCGACTTGTCCAGCCGACGGTATATTTGCTTTGTTCTCTATAATGTCAATTATACTTTTGAAGTTTGCTTTTCCGCAATAAGATATAAAGCATATAAAATAGTGCCGAAATCAACCTTAAATGTCTGAAAATTCTGGTAAATAATATTCGGCAACCAAAAATAAGGAACGGCGCAAAATTACGCCATTCCCATATTTTACGACTTTTTTGTAAATTTCAGATTGTATAAAGTATATTCGCCGTTAGCATCTTCTACGACTTCGGGCATAGTATAGCCGCCGCCCGATAACATTTCACGGTAGAGCGGGTGCTTGACGATAGGTTCGTAAGCGCGCCAGTTCGTAGAATCCTTTTGTTCGTAGTATCTTATAAGCAAAACCAATACGGCATAGCTTGTTAGCTGCTTTGCTACCAACTCGTCGCGCTCGGCTTTTGTTTGCATAATAGTTTCGTAAAGAACAGTCTTTTCGGGTTTTTCTGCTTTACTGTATAAATCGTACAAAGCGTTCAGTTTTGTTTTGTACACCTCGCAAATCTCGATTACTCTGTCTCTGTGCCGATAGTCCGTTGAATTGCCCGAAGGGATAAGCTCGTCCGCAATTCCTGTAGCGGAGGTATAGTACGTTTTATGCTTTCTGCCGGCATTGAATTTTATTTTATCAGCAATGCCGTATATGTGATCCATAGTGGTATAGAATTTCTCGTATTCCTTCGCGCCGTCTTCGGGAGCAAAATCTATTTCTTTAAAGAAGTCGGGGTTGATTTTTTCGTACTTATTTCGAATGGCAGAGAGTTCTTTCGATACGTTTATGTTATCGTATGCGCGTTTAGCCTTATCTATCTCAATGCCCGATAGTACGGCGAGCTTGCATACGTCAAAATATATTTCGTCTGTTCTTTCGTCCAAGTAGCCTTTGATTACCATATCCCATAAAAGAGTATTCAGCTTTTGAGACAAATTCACGATTTCACCGACTTTGTTTACGCTTGTGTTATAATCCAATTCGTACAGCGGTTGATTTGCTTTGACAACAGACGGAATATTGCATACGGGTACTTTGAATTCTTTATAAAATTCCGTAGCGGCTTTAATCAGTATCTCATTGTCCGTTATAAGCATCGAATCCGAATCGTAGTCGCAACCGTTCAGTCTCTGCTGTATATTTTCGTTTATGGCATTCACGCAGACGATATTATCGCCCAAGTCAAAGTAATCCCAAATATCTCCATCCAAATTATTTTCCGCAAGATAGAGATTGCCCATAGTAATATGAGGAGAACGTGCGCAGAGTAGTTTTGTCTTGTGCGGGAAGCGAGACGAGCGTATTTGCCCTTGCTTTAATTCGCTTGTTATTTCTTCTCCCGCAATGTACTTTAACATTTCCGCGCCGTTACCGAATAAGGTTGCGTTTGTGCCGTTTAATAAAATCTTGCCGCGTTTCAGTTTACGTTTCAGACCTTTTACGACCTCGTTTCTGAAATTGATATACAGCTTGGTATTTTCAAACTCGAAGTTGTGTTCAAGCAAGGACAGGATAACGTCGGCACGGTCTACAAGTTCGTCATCCGTCTCTTGGTTGCTCACATCTTTTTCTCTCGCATAAGCGCTTGCAAAGTGGTAGCGCATGAAGTCCGAATCGCCACGAATCGTTTTTATGTATTCGATACTCGGCGTCAATAATTTTTCGCATTCATTTTCGGAAAGAAAAACAGAGTTCAAAAGCTGGTAGCTCGACTGCACCATACACCCACCGAAATATCTCGTTCGCTTGTCCCACTTAACTACGCCGAAAACGCTGTCTGTATTATCCGTCCACTTGCGGATATTACTTTCGGTAAAACCGTTTGTGAATTTAAGATATTTCAAACTGTTTGGTGTAGTTACCATTACGATTTGATTAATGTCCGTTGCAAACGTAATAAAGCCGCGAGAGCGCAAATCTTCAAGAGTAATGCTTTTATCTTTGAGCCATTTTTGCAACTTCGTCTTAAAGGCGCACGTCTTAAAAAATTTATTGCGAAGTAGTAGAAAATGCTTGTCCGCATAAATTCCTGCAAACAGGCTCTCGTCCAATAGGCTTTCGCCGTCCCATATATCGTTGGTTATTTGCGTTTTCTTTTGCTCGGCGACAAGTTGTCCGTCTTGCAATTCAACGGAAATGACATCGTCCGTAAACGTGCTTTTATAGTCCGGCACGAATAGAATACCGTTAAGCGGAATATCTATCGTACCTTTGATAGAAGAAAGCGATAACGCCCGATACGATTCCCACGAAGCCCAATCGTTTGTGAGTTTTAATCCGCAATCACTCCATTTTGTCATTGCCTTATATATGCGCTCATCAATAAACAGGCAAGTGCCTTCACGTGAGCTTCCCGCGCTTCGCTTATATCTTACGTAGTGAATGCCGTCTATGCTAAACCCGTTCTCATAAACGTATTTACGAAGTTCTTTGACTTTAACAGAATTGTTCTCTGCGGCTTTATATGTATAATTGAATTTTACGCTGACAACGGCGAGAGTATAACGGTTTTCGTATTTATCTTGATAAGCAAACTTCTTGCGACAAACACGCAGATAGACTTCTTCGAGTTTTATCGTATCCAACGAATAGTCCAAAATATTTTTGAACAGCCGAAAATAGGCGTAGCTTTTATATTCGGGCAATTTATACCCGACAGCAACCCCGTTTTCTTGCTCGTGTTTATATATATCGCTCGCTTCTAACGAGAGTATTCGATAGCTGTTTTTCATAGTCCAATTATACCGTAATTTGGGAGAAATATCAAGTCTGCAATACCTGTTAATCGCTTTCCGATAAAACACGCCACAAAGCATTGAAATTCTTGTCGAGATATGATATAATAGTCATATAAATTTTTTGGTGGTAAAAATATGCTTCTTAACGATAACCAATATATTGCAGTTGTAGATGACATAAAAAACAAAATTCAATCTGCAAGATATAAAGCAACAGTCGAAGTAAATCGTGAGCTTATTCTACTCTATTACAGCATCGGAGAGGCAATCAACGCACACAAATCATGGGGCAATAAATTTATAGATAACCTATCACGAGATATTCATCTTGCGTATCCCGAAGCAAAGGGATATTCCGTGCGCAATCTTAAATATATGGCAAAATTTGCCGCAGAGTTTGAGGACGTCCAATTTGTGCAAGCAGTGCTTGCACAAATTACATGGACGCATATCATTATGATTATGGATAAAGTAACCGATGATACCCAAAGGCGTTGGTATAGCGAAAGAACCATTAAAAACGGATGGTCGTATAGAGTACTTGGTCATCAAATTGACAGTAAACTCTTTGAAAGACAGGCTATTGCCGAAAAGGTAAGCAATTTCGAACTTAGCTTACCTGCACCGCAAAGCGAGCTTGCCGTCCAAACAATGAAAGACCCTTATGTTTTTGATTTTATACCGCTAAAAGAAGATATAGTTGAACGCGATATTGAAAACGCACTTGTCAAGGATATAACCGCTTTTCTGTTAGAGCTCGGCACCGGTTTTGCGTTCTTAGGACATCAATACCACCTAACTGTGGGCGGTGACGATTTCTATATCGACCTACTCTTCTATAATATTAACTTGAGGTGTTACGTTGTTATAGAATTAAAAAATGAACAATTTAAGCCCGAACATGCGGGACAGCTTAACTTTTATATTTCAGCCGTGGATGGAGAACTGAAAAAAGAAAACGATAATCCCACAATAGGCTTGTTGCTTTGCAAAAGTAAAAACAACCTTGTTGCCGAATATGCTTTGCGCGATATAAGTAAGCCTATGGGCATAAGCGAATTCAGACTCGGAGAACTTCCCGACGAATACAAAGATTTGTTGCCTTCTATCGAAGATATACAAAAAAGAATAAAGTAAGAGTAATTAATGGTGAAAATATGTTAAAACTTACAGAAGATAAATTAGATAGGCGCAAATTTATAAGCGATTTATTTTTGTTATTTGAAAATTTCGGTAATCAAGGCAACAGTGGGTTTACAATGATAATAAACGGTAAGTACGGTAGTGGCAAAACGACATTGCTGGGATTTATCAATGAACAAAATCAACAAGAGCAAAAATTTGAAATTGTAAATTATAATGCTTGGGAAAATAATTTATTCGATAACCCATTGATACCTATTTTATATGAAATAAGTAAGTTAAAAAAGAAGGATGAAAATGTTATTTCAAAAATCAAATCAGGGGCATTAAAGGTTATAAAGGCTTTACCAAAGATAATCACTGGCACTTTGGCGAATGCGCATTGTGTTGATTTAACGCCAATAACAGAAGTCCCTGAAAATATTTTCACAGAATATGATCAGTATAGAACATCTATTGTCGAGTTTAGAGAAATTTTATGCGATTATTGTAAAGACAAAAAATTGCTCTTTCTTGTAGATGAGTTGGATAGGTGCTTGCCCGAATATCAAATAAAAGTACTTGAAACACTCTATCATTTGTTTGAGATTCCAAATCTTATAGTTGTAATAGCTTTAGATAAGCAACAATTAGACTGTGCTATTAAAGATAGATTTGGAGATGCGCAAAATACATTAGGCTACTTATCTAAATTCATTAATTATCAGATAGATTTACCAGATAATAATAGAGCTCAATTTGTGCAATCTTTAATGAAGTTTAGGGCGGGAACCGATACTGCTCTTGTGAAAGAATTCATTACAAAGTTGTTTGACACCATGAATTACTCTGTTCGTGATTGTCAACGCATAGTAAATGAAGTAAATCTTATTTGTAACGGTATTAATCAATACGGGGAACCGCAAAACTTTTACTATTGGTATCCGATTTTGATATCAATCATAATTATAGTTAAGCATAGTGATGATGCTCTTTATAAAAAATGGTTTTATGTACAAAAACAAGATTACTATAGTAATGAAATAATAAAATATCGTGAAAGTCCTTTATACTATTTTTTTGAAGATGCTTCAAAATCAAATACCGCACCAATATTTAACTATCTAAAAAATCCAAATCAATATGATGGTATAGCGCAATCATTTATAATACATTTTATTAACGCATTTTTGCCCATTTCCCTCCTTGATAAAAATGAGTTGGAAGAAGAATTAGGCATTAATGAAACCGCGATAAAAAATTTATCATATGAGAGAACACGATATCCATTTAGTATAAATCAGGCAATTGAAAAAGCTAAATTGTTCATGTAGTGGCTACTTCTCAAAATATTTATCTAATCTACAATTTTTCTACAAAAGTTGTTTGACTTTGCGAAAAAGCAGAAATCACGAGATGAATCTTAAAAGCACTCAAATAGAGTAAAAATAGTTAAAAACAAGCCTTAAATCAGTCAGAAAGGCATCAAAATGAAAATATACATAACTACAGATCAAAAGAAATAAATCGGCATAATATGGCGGTCAAGACTTGAAAACCGTTGGTGGGCAACTATCCGGGGGTTCGAATCCCTCACCTTCCGCCAGACAGAGGGCGCATAGCGCCCTTTTTTGTGTGGCGGAAGGGGAAAGCAGGAAGAAATCCCGCGGGGTTCGCC
>CANQUR010000090.1 GCA_947627075.1 uncultured Clostridia bacterium | reverse complement strand
GTGGCTTTATTTATGTGGAAATAAATTATAACGCCGAAAAAGAAGAAAACTTGTTTATACGTGATTACTATGCGACTGAAAATTGTCCTTGGTGTCGTTATACGATAGGCGATAACTCCAAGGAACGCCCGCAAATATATGAATTAGATGAGAATGGGGAGCTTTTTTATAGATATAACAGTCATTATAAAGAAGCAAGCATAGTTTCGGAAAAAAGATATTTTTTGAAATACGAATATTTGAAGAACGATTATAAAATTTCAGGCTTTATTCCTGCAGTAAAGAATGGCGATAAATGGCTCAATCTCATATCTATGGAAGATTTTGAAATTGAAGAAACAATGCCCGAGCTCCCGTACTTGGAGTTAGTGATTTTTACAAATGGAGCTTATTTACTTTAATTTTTAGGAGGCTATAAATGAACTTTAAAAAGATTTTTAATTATTTAATTATATTAACTTTTGTAATTGGTGTTAGATGTTATATAAATTTTAATTGTGAATGCAATTCTGCTTATGCTGAACCTTTGGAGGAAGATCCGTCAATAGTCAGTCTTGACCCCAATGGCGATACAAATTCGGTTAATTTTGATACCGAATATGATTCTCATGAGGTTACTGATGAATATTACATACCCAATTGGAATTATTTTTATTCTAATCCGAAACATGCGCCAAATACAGGAGAAGATAATGCAATAGGAACTTGTACTACGGTAGCTATGGAAATGCTTATCGGGTATCATAATTACTATACCGATCGCAGACTTATTCCAAGAATTGGACAGGATGGAAAATTATATTTAAATGAAAAATATGGTGATTTATTACATCATCCGTCGATAAGTGCTTCAAATTACTATAAATTGGGCGGTGAATATATAGGCACCGAAGATACGGTTTTTTATGGTATTTTTGATTCGTCAGATCACGCGGAATCCCTTTTAGGTCAAACTGTAATGAATATTACCGAGGGCGCCAACAAGTTCTTAAAGAGTATTTCTCCTATATACGATCAAGTAAGCTTAAATTGGGAAGATTTTGCAGAAAGTGACGCAAAAAATGAGATTGAATCCGGTCGTCCTATAATTTTGGTTTTCTCTCCTTTTTTAGGCAGTAAAGTGCAATTTCATGTAGTCGTTGCTTATGGATATGCCAATGTGGATGGAGAGTTTGGATTTATTGTGCATTTTGGTTGGTTCCACGAAGATAAATATGTTTGGGTGCCTTCAAGTTGGCTGCGATATGAAGTTAAGATGAATATTGAACACACGCATAAATTTGAAGATACGGATGAGTATTTGAATAATATATATAAAATATATAAATGTGAAGAATGCCAGTATGAGTATCTTGAAGATTGTTTTTCATATGATGAATCCGAAAATAATAATATTACTATAGTGGGAATAAAGCAAGAGCCGATTAAGATATTTACTTTACCATATTCTATCACAAGGATATATGATTCACCACACAAAACAAAAGTCATAGAAAATATTTCTATTGGTGCAAATGCCTTTGCAAATTGTTATGACTTAAGAAAAATTATATTTGATAAATCATCTATTTATTCTATAGAGAAAGGCGCATTTAAAAATTGCTTTAACCTAACAGATGTAACTTTGACCAAAGATTGTAAAGTTAACGACTTATGTGATGAAGCATTCTATGCATGCAAAGGTTTGGAAAGGGTTACATTGTCTTATAACGTAAAAAGAATTGGCAATAGTACTTTTGAAGGATGCCACAATTTAAAAGAATTTACTTACGACTACGAAAATAAAATAAATATTATTGGAGATTATGCTTTTAAAGACACGGGGATATCAACCATAGATATCCCAAATTCTATTACGAATTTGGGCAGAGGTGTAGTAATGAATTGTAGCTCTTTAAAAAGAATTAATTTTTCAACAAATAACTATATTAATTCAACCGAAAATGCTGATATTTTTTCATCTATTGGCAGTAAGTTTTCTGTGTATTTCAATACAAATAGTATACCTTCATATATTTTTTATAATAATGAAGATCTTCAAAATGTTAATATCGAGAATTTTTATAAAAATGATATTGTAATCGAAGATTATGCTTTCTCGCACTGTGTTAATTTAACTTATATAAATATACCATCGCCAACTACAAAAATTGGTAGAAATGTATTTTCATATTGTGAAAGATTAGCAGACATTCTACTTCCAAGTTCTGTTGAATATATAGGCGATTATGCATTTGCAAATTCCGGAATAGTAAGCTTAAATATCCCCAAAAATGTTAAATTTATGGGAAATTATTTAGTGAACAATTGCTATAATTTGGAGACGATAATTTTTAATATTCCCAATTATCAGGATTTAGGAAATAGCAAAATATTTTCTTCGATTGGGAATGACGGCATTTCGGTGATTTTTAATGATGTAATCAACATACCTTCATTTGTATTTTATGATAACACTAACATAACTATAGTAACAATAGATAGCACTGTAAAAAAAATAGGAGATAGAGCATTTTTTGGTTGTAAAAATTTATCAAGTATTATAATACCGGATAGTGTGGAATATATAGGAGAAGGAGCATTTTGCAATAGTGGTGTAACGAAAATACAACTTTCGGACAATTTAACAAGTATTCAAGCAGAGACATTTAGAGATTGTATTAATTTGACAAATATAGAAATTCCGAATAGCGTGGAATATATAGGAGAAGGAGCATTTAACAATAGTGGTGTAACGAAAATACAACTTTCGGACAATTTAACAAGTATTCAAGCAGAGACATTTAAAGATTGTATTAATTTGACAAATATAGAAATTCCGAATAGCGTGGAATATATAGGAGAAGGAGCATTTAGTAATAGTGGATTAATTAATTTGGTACTATCTGATAAAATATTGAATGTGTTTGATTTAGCCTTTGAAGGTTGTCGAAATTTAGCAAATGTAACTATAGAAAATGGTTTAAAGTATATTGGAAGCTATGCTTTTAAAGATTGCCGTTCTTTAATTTCGATAACAATTCCTAATAGCATAGAGAATATCGGTAATTACGTATTCGAAGGATGTTATAGATTATCGAAAATTATTTTCGATTCACAAAATTGCATTGATTTGAGTTCCAACTCTATGCCTTTTGCCGAGATAGACAGCAGAGAATTGGAAATTTACTACAATAGTCAAAGAGTTCCCAATTATCTTTTTCAAAAGGCAAATGCGAGGATCATTTTAAGCGACAACGTAAATACCATAGGCGAATATGCTTTTTATGGCAGTGATATGACAAGCATATACATATCTTCAAAAGTAGAAAATATAAGCTATGGCGTATTTGCAGGCTGCAATAACCTAACAGAAATTATCGTAGCAAACGATAATCCTATTTATAAAAGCGTAAATAACTGCCTTCTTCTCAAAAGTGATAACACTCTTTTAATGGTGTGCCAAACGAGCGTTATCCCAAGTTATGTCAAGAACATTGCAAGAACATTGCAAAGTACGCGTATAAAGATTTGGCTTTTACTTCTTTGACAATCCCCAATACTATTACACATATAGAAGGCGGTGCTTTTACGGGTTGCAAAAATTTGAGATATATTTCATTGCCGATAGGGGAAGAAGTTCCCGTCTGGACTGATTTTTATTCGCTTTTCGAGGGTACTTCACAAAATTTAACTGTTACCCTTACGAATGGAACGGCTGTACACATTGGCGCGTTCGAAAATTGCGGCGGTATAATAGCTATAAACTTACCCGATACTGTCGAGACGCTTTGCGATAATGCTTTTGCATATTGCACGAGTTTACAGCGGATAAATATACCCGCAAGCATTACATTCTTAAATTCAAAGACGTTTAAGGGATGTACCGATCTTCAAGTTGTGGAACTCAAAAGGACGGCACAAGAAGGTATTACTATCATAGAAAAAGGCACATTTGAAGGTTGGAAACAAAATTATTTTACTCCCAAAGCCATTGCCGTTAACGATATGGACAGCTATAATAAGTATGTTGAGCAATTTGAAGAAAACGGCGAAATGGATGTTGCGGATCTTGTCACGTATAAGGAGTTAAGGTATGTACCGTTGGATGATGGCACTTATTCTGTAAAAAGAAGGCGAATATATTTGCAGGGGACGATTGAAATACCGGCATATTTTAATGGTATTCCTATAACCATTATAGGTCAAGACGCCTTTAAGGGTTGCAATCTTATAACTACCATATCAGTGCCTTCGACAGTGACGGAAATTTGCAACGGGGCTTTTTATGGCTGTGAGTATTTGCAAACTTTGGAAATAAATCGTCATATTTCGTCGGGCATAATAAACATACAGGAAGATAATTTCGATAATTTGAAGGTTATTATTTTGCCTGATAGTCAAACCTGTGAGGCATATAAGGAAAGATATCCGCAATATTCTTCTTTATTTACTTACATTAAATGTGAGTTGAATTATGAATTGAAAGACGATGGAACATATAAGATTGTAGGAGGCGCTACCGGACAATATGATGAGATTTATATTCCCGCATATTATAATGGAATACCTGTGACCGAAATTGCCGATGAAGCGTTTGTAGGCGGGGATTTTGTAATGATAATATTTATGGGCGAAAGTAACATTACTACCATAGGCGATAGAGCATTTTATGGCGCTAATTTTTATGAAGGTATATCGTTACCGTCAAGTGTTCAATATATCGGCTATCAAGCGTTTGCGAATTCAACTCTTCGAAGCATAAATTTGCGTTCCTATGTTTATGTCGCAGAAGAAGCGTTTGACTCGAGCGTCACCATATATACCGATGCTTATACTGTACCCGACGAATGGCATTTTATTAACAATCATTATATATTCTTTAATTGTGGTTTCTCTGAAGCCGGAAATTACGTAGAAACAATTTGTATCCAAGAAAACGATGGTTACAAAGGTGATATTTTTATGCCTTATCGTCCATTATATTCCATTTGTCTGTTTGGCTCAAATCAAGCTGTGCCATATCAAAAAGATAATGGCCGTTATATTGAACCATATTCGTTTTATGATATATTGGATGGCGCACTTCCGATTGGTGAACGGGTTTATGTAATAATGGTTTATGTTAACGCGATATAAAAAGTAAAAGGAGATAAGTATGAAAAAGGTATTATTGTTATCTATAATGCTGTTAAGCGCTATGACAATTTTTTCGGCATGTGCATCATATGAGCATGAACATTTGATAGTCTTGCGCGAGGCGAAAGCCGCGACTTGTACTCAATACGGCAATGATACATATTATGAATGTAAAAAATGTCACGAAATGTTTCTCGACGAAAATTGTACTCGGCAAATTCAATACCAAGACGTTGTAAAGGCAAAGCTTGCTCATACCCCAAAGCAAGATTGGGTAATAGTCGAAGACGGACATTATCATTGTTGTGAAGCTTGCGGTGAAAAATTGGTGGATAGTTTTGAAACTCATGATTTCAAAAATAATATATGTGTCGAATGTGGTTATGAAAAATTAGCCTTAAATTTGCAATATGAATTAACGGAATATTCCTATTACTACGGCAAATCATATTGGATAGTCGGGCTCGGTAATTGTACCGATGAGGATATAATAATACCATCCGAATATGAAGGTCTTCCGGTGACGGCTATCAAAGGAGGTGTTTTTAAAGACTGTACAACAATAAAAAGTATAAGGATCCCGAACAGTGTAATGGTAATTGAATCTGAAGTGTTTAAAGGGTGCACTAATTTAAGTGAAATAATTTTTGAAGAAGACAGTAAATTGAAAGAGATTGGACCTGAGGCATTTTATGGGTGTGAAAGTCTGCTGAATATTGATTTGCCTAATGGCATGGGAGATATAAATTACAGTCTATTCAGCCACTGCGGTAATTTGCAAAATATAAAGTTATCTGACAATACAACAAAAATAGATGTGTCTGCATTTGAAGATTGCTACAGCCTGCAAAAAATTGAATTGCCCGACGGAATAAGAAATATAGATGATCAAGCATTTAAAGGATGCAGAAGTTTGAAAAGTGTAAAATTCTCCAATGCATTGAAAAGTATAGGTACAGAAGCATTTTATAATTGTAAAAGCTTACAAAGTATCGAGTTGGCGAATGGCCTTACAAGTATAGGAAGATATGCGTTTGTCAATTGTACCGGTCTAAAGAATATATCTTTGCCGAATACACTTGAAAGCGTAGATAATGGTATATTTTCTGGATGCAATAACATAGAGGAACTTAAGGCTCCTGCAATAATAATACCATGCTTATCGGATTTATTTTTAGCGGATAAATTGACAAAGATAACGATAAGTAATGGCGATAAGATCGAGGACGATACGTTCCAAGATTTTATTGCATTGCAAAGTGTTACGTTATCTGATACAATAACAAGCATAGGCAAAAATGCGTTTCGGGGATGTGCCGCATTGCAAAGCGTAGTAGTGGGTAAGGGCGTAAATAGAGTGAATATGTTTGCTTTTTATGGCTGTTACAACTTGCAAAACGTTTACTATTGCGGTACTGCGGATGAGTGGGATGCAATAGAGATAAGTCACAGTTCTAATGCGTCGTTGGACGAAGCTACACGCTTCTACTATTCCGATTC
>CANQUR010000089.1 GCA_947627075.1 uncultured Clostridia bacterium | reverse complement strand
AATATCTACAATAATTGGGGGAATAGTGTGATTTCGTTGTATAGGCATCAACTTATACATACTGTAGAGATGAAACTTCCGGAGGACATATTGAAGGTACGTTATTCCGATTATACAATACATAGACCGGATCAAAAGAATTATCAATATTATCTGAACAATGGGCAAGACCCGAATTATGAAGAAGATAAAGCTTATATGTTGAACGAAGCGATCGTGGAAGGTGTTAAAGGCGGAATACCGCTCGAATATTGGAAAGGGGATTTTTACCTTACCTTTACATTTAGCGTGGTAGGTGGCGGCTATATTATCGGTGATGACGGTACGAGCGTAAAATTGTGCGGTGTTTGGAAGGGTAAAGTTTGTGCTGTTCCGTTAGAAGGTTACAGATTTGTAAAGTGGGTTACTTATACTGTAAATTTTGCAGATTGGTATGAAACACCATTTGATGAAACCAATCCTGTTCTCGAAAGAGTTTACGGAGCAATGGGAAAATATTCCAATCATATTTCAATAGTGGCTATATTTGAAAAGGAGTGATTTCATATCCTTTTATGGATATTGTAATTCTTTATCTTTAAATAAAAACAATGGAGCAAAGATTTTTTGCTCCATTGTTTGATGTTATTTGTAATTTTTTATATGTTTTCGGGAATGAATTTTTCGAAGATTATATTGTTTGCATTGCCTTTGACCTTATAAGCCATTTCGTTGCTTCTTATAGTCCAAGCCAAAACGGGCAGTTGAGCTCTCGAAACATATCTGTTGGGTAGGTGATCGGCATAATAGGATATAAAGTCCGGTTTTGCCATTTTGTTCAACTTCATGGTCTTGAGTATATGACGTTTCAACGAGTTTTTGATTATTTCTTTTGTAAATAGGCAAGAGAGTATTCCGCGAGGTACGTCCGGCATATGGTCCTTGAAGTATTTTATACTGTAAGGGTTAAAAGATTGGACCGCAAACAAGCCTTTGTAGCCGCTCAATATAGCGGCGGTCTTTTTCTCGAGATTGCCTACGGCGCCTTCGTTTTTTATTTCGATGAGCAGAGGCACCTGTCCGTCTATAAGGCTCAATACTTCTTCGAAGGTGGGAATGCTATATTCAGTCGGCTTACCTTCGGCATTGAGCAGTTTGTAGCTTTGCAACGAATCTGATGATATTTTGCCTATATAACCGTCTTTGCCCGTCATGCGTCCCAACGTGTCGTCATGAAACACTACGACGACGTTATCATCTGTGAGGTGAACATCGAGTTCGATCGGGAATCCGTGCTCGATCGCATTGCGGAAAGCTCCGAGCGAATTTTCCGGCAAAGTGTCGGTATGTAGTCCTCTATGTGCTATAGGCTTTTTCAGCAGCCATTGTCCTTTCATGATAGTCTCCTAAAATCAATGAATATAGTTATTGTATCATAAATTTTCGTCGTTGACAATTAATTTCAATTCTTTTTGCCCTAATATTGCAAAATATTTGCCATTTCGGTCTAAATAAGCTATAATCATAGGTAGAAGATTTGTAAAGGCTTCAGATCGGCGATTTTGCCGCGCCGAACCGAAAGGATATATATTGATTTATGAACAGACTTGACAAGATAAGAAATTTTTGTATCATTGCCCATATCGATCACGGCAAGTCCACGCTTGCCGATCGTCTCATGGAGCAGACGGGGACGGTTGCCCTTCGCGACATGACCGATCAACTTCTCGACAGTATGGACATAGAGCGCGAGCGCGGCATAACCATAAAGCTTACGCCCGTCAGAATGAAATATTCGCGAGGCGGAGTGGATTATGAACTCAACCTTATCGACACTCCGGGACACGTCGACTTCAACTATGAGGTCAGTCGTTCTCTTGCGGCGTGCGAAGGCGCGTTACTTGTCGTCGACGCCACACAAGGAGTGGAAGCGCAAACTCTTGCCAACGTCTATCTTGCCATAGATAACGATCTGACTGTTTTGCCCGTGATCAATAAAATAGATCTTCCGTCCTCCGATCCCGAGGCTGTCAAAAAGGAGATCGAGGAGGTCATTGGGCTGGATGCAGAAGAAGCGCCGCTCATAAGCGCAAAAGACGGCATAAATATAAACGAAGTACTCGAGAAGATAGTGGATTTCTTCCCGTCGCCGCGCGGAGAAGAAAATGCTCCGCTCAAAGCGCTTATATTCGATTCCTACTACGACAATTATAAGGGCGCGGTCTGTCTTGTCCGCATCAAGGACGGCAAAGTCAAAATAGGCGACAAGATAAAGATGATGGCGACCTCAATGACGTACGATGTCACCGAAGTCGGCATTTTCACTCCAAAGCCAACGCCTATTGACGTGCTTTCGGTGGGCGACGTCGGTTATATATGCGCAAGCATAAAGAACGTGTCCGAAACGGCGCCCGGCGATACCATTACCTTTGCAGACGATCCCTGCCTCGAACCGTGTCCCGGCTACAAAAAGGTGTTGCCCGTCGTCTATTGCGGCATTTTCCCCGCGGACGGCTCGAAGTACAACGACCTTCGCGACGCGCTTGAAAGATTGAAGCTCAATGACGCGGCGCTGTTTTTCGAACAAGAAAATTCCGCGGCGCTCGGTTTTGGGTTCAGATGCGGCTTTTTGGGCTTGCTCCACATGGAGATAATCGAGGAAAGGCTTGAACGCGAATTTGACCTCGACCTTATCACTACCGCTCCGAGCGTAAATTATAAGGTGTATAAAACGAATGGCGAAGTGGTGACGGTCACAAATCCGAGCAACTTGCCGTCGGTGCAGGAAACAGATCATATCGAGGAGCCTATCGTCGCCGCGGACATTTACACTCCGCCCGAATATATCGGCGCCATAATGGAGCTGTGTCAAGAAAAGCGAGGCGAATACAAGGATATGGTCTATCTCGACAAGACTCGCGTAAGGCTTCATTATATTATCCCGCTCAACGAGATAGTTTACGACTTTTTCGATTCGTTAAAAAGCCGAAGTCGCGGCTATGCCAGCCTCGATTACGAAATAAAGGGCTATCGCGAAAGCGATCTTGTTAAGCTGGACATTTTGCTTAACAATGAAATTTGCGACGCTTTGAGCATTATAGTCCATAGGGACAAGGCTTATGCTCGCGGCAGAGCTCTTGCCGAAAAGTTGAAGGACGTCATTCCGCGCCAGATGTTCGAGATCCCCATTCAAGCGTCCATAGGCAACAAGGTAATAGCGCGCGAAACGGTCAAGGCGCTTCGAAAGGACGTGCTTGCAAAGTGTTACGGCGGAGATATCTCGCGCAAAAAGAAGTTGCTCGAAAAGCAAAAAGAGGGCAAAAAGCGTATGCGACAAGTCGGCACCGTTCAAGTCCCCAGTGAGGCGTTTATGTCCGTATTGAAGCTCGACGACAAATAATGAGAGGAATATATATTCACATACCGTTTTGCGCAAAAAGGTGCACGTATTGCTCTTTCGTGTCCGGAATGCCGCATGAAAAAATGCACCTTTATGTTGATGCGCTTAAACGGGAAATGGACGAACGTCCGATAAAAGGCGAAGATATATCTACCATATATATAGGGGGCGGAACGCCTTCGGTTTTGTATCGCGGCGCGATAAGCGATATTTTGTCGCATATTTTCGAAAAATGCGCAGTCGGAGCGGACGCGGAAATTACGGTGGAATGCAATCCCGACTCTGTCACCGAGGATTTTGTAAGCGAGATAATTTCGGCAAAAGTAAATCGAGTCAGTATCGGCTTGCAGACCGACAACGACGACCTGCTCAAAAAGATAAATCGCCCGCACGACAAGGCGGGTTTTTTGAGAGCTTGGAAATTGCTCGAAAAAATACCCAACAAAAGTCTCGATCTTATGCTCGGATTGCCGGGGCAAAACGAAGCCGATCTGCTTTCCTCGCTCGAACTTGCGGTAAGCTTGAACGCTCCGCACATCTCTTTGTATGCGCTCAAAGTGGAGGAGGGCACGCCGCTTTATGAGTCGGGATTTGCCGCGGATGACGACCTTGAAGCCGACTTCTATGACTCGGCATATAGATTTCTTATAAGCCGCGGATACGACCGTTATGAGGTCAGCAACTTTTGCAAAGACGGAATGTACAGTCGTCATAATTCCGCTTATTGGGACCTAACTGAATACTACGGTTTCGGCATTTCCGCCCATTCATTGCTTGACGGCAAACGCCTGGCAAACGATGATAATATCGACAAATATATCCTCGGGAATTGCGAACGCTTCGTCGAAAAAAGCGACGCCGCGGAGGAATATATCATGCTCGCGCTTCGTACGGCAAAGGGGATAGACCTCGATCGCTTGAATGGCTACGGAGTTGATTTGATGACGGCAAAAGGCAAGGAGATAACGGAATATATAAGGCAGGGATTTATGATAAAGGAGGGCAAAAATCTTCGACTTAATGATAACGCCTTCTATATTATGAATGACATAATATGCAATTTAATATGAAAAATCGGTCGTTTTTGGCGATTTTCAAGCTAATAACATTAACCGAAGCAATTTGCGACCGCTCTTTTTGCGCGGGAAAAGACTTGCTTTCGGAACATAATAACCGTGCTTTTTCGGCTCGGTTTTTTTGTTTGTAATAAGGAAGGAGCCGGGAATTAAATGAGCTCGTTTACCTAATAAGCTCCTGTCCGAATGGCGTAAAAAACGATCCTCAAAAAAAATTTACAAAATTTTCCGAAAAACGCTTGACAAACCGAAAAAACGGTGTTATCATATTTTAGCAATCGAAAGAAGAGAGTGCTAACAGCATAGGGGCGGTGAGTGCTAACAATTCCTCGAATAGATTGCTAAAAATCACGGAGGCGCCATTATGGCATTATCGGGAAGAAAGGAGCGAATACTCAAAGCGGTAGTGGATAGCTACATAGAGAGTTGCGAACCTATTTCGAGCTCGGAGATAAGGGAAAAGTATTTGCCCGAGCTTTCGAGCGCCACCATTCGCAACGAGCTTGCCTCGCTCGAAGATATGGGATATCTCGTACAGCCTCATGTGTCGAGCGGACGAGTACCCACCGCGGACGCGTACAGATTATATGTCGATAAGCTTATGCCCAGACGCAAACTCACAAGGAGCGAGATAGGCGTCGTAAAGAAATATTTCGGACGAAAGCTGAAAGACATCGACGAGGTGGTAAAGAGCACCGCCAAAGTCATAAGCGAGATAACAAACCTTACCTCGGTGGCTTATATGGACGACATTCGAGATGACGTCATCACAAATATAAAAATAGTCAAGATAATGCCCACCGTCGCGCTGTTTATCATCGTTACCGACCATAGCATAATCAAAGACACTACGGCGAACGTAGCCGAGGAGCTCGATGACGTATACTTCGACGACGCCGGCAAATTCGCGACCTCGCTGTTTGCGGGCAAACGCATTTCGGAAATAACTTCGGGCAAGGTGGTAAGCGACGTTCATCGCGAATACAAACGTATCTTCGACGCCATAATAGCCATCCTCAAAAGCTATGAAGTCTCCGACGCCGACATCACCGTCGAAGGTTCGAGCAAGATCCTCGATCAGCCCGAATTCAACGACCTTGAAAAGGCAAGGGCAATGCTTGCCGTGCTTGACAGCAAGGAAAAGCTTTATCCCGTGCTAAAAAGCGGCAACATGGACTTGACCATAAAGATAGGCGAGGAAGTTGGAATGCCGGACTGTGCGATCGTGACTGCGTCCATCGACCTCGGAGAAGCCGGAGTGGGAAATGCGGGCGTTATAGGTCCGATGCGTATGGATTACAGCAAGGTGATTTCCGTGCTCGATTGCATAGGCAAGGCGATAGGCGCTCTCGACAAGGACGACGATAATTAGGACAATAACAGGAGTTTATATATATGGCAAAGAAAAAGATTGACAACGAACAGGAAAAAAAGACCGAGGAGAGCGAAATAAAAGAACCCGAAACGGTCAGAATGTTCAAGGACGACTTTGACGCGATGCAAAAGGAGGCGGACAGCTTGGCGACCTCTCTTGCCGAAGCCAAGGTCGAAGCGGAAAAGCAAAAGCTCAAAGCCGACGAAATGACGGCGCAAGCTCAAAGGCTTCAAGCGGAATTCGATAATTATCGCCGTCGCACCAACGAAACTAACAAGCGCGTAAGGACGGACGGAGCGGTGGACGTGCTCGAAAAGATCTTGCCCGTGCTCGACGCTATCGAACAAGCGAAGGCTATGATAAAGGACAAGAGTACGCTCGACGGTCTGCAAATAATAGACAGGCAACTGGGCGACCTATTGACGAGCTTTAACGTCACAAAAATAGAGGCGCAAGGACTTCCCTTCGATCCAAATCTGCACAACGCCGTAATGGAAGAGGACGCGGCGGAAGAGGACAAGGGAAAAGTCATAAAGGTTTATCAACAAGGCTACAAGATCGGCGATCGCGTTTTACGCCACGCCGTAGTTATAGTAGGAAAATAAAGTGAAATAATAGGAGGATTAAAGAATATGAGTAAAATTATAGGTATTGACCTTGGCACGACAAATTCGTGCGTAGCGGTTTTGGAAGGCGGCGATCCCGTCGTTATCCCCAATTCCGAGGGTAGCAGGACCACTCCGTCAGTAGTCGGTTTTGCAAAGGACGGCGAACGTCTTGTGGGTAGCGTGGCAAAGCGTCAAGCTATCGCAAATGCGGACAGGACTGTTTCTTCCATAAAGAGGGAGATGGGCACCGACCACAAAGTAGTTATAGACGATAAAATTATTACTTCTAGAGGAGCTGGAACAGCTATTCCTTTCTCAGCTAAACTTATTGAAGTCTTAAAAGGTGGTAATG
>CANQUR010000088.1 GCA_947627075.1 uncultured Clostridia bacterium | reverse complement strand
GTCTGCCATAAAATCATTTATCCCGTTTTTTATGAAATCCAAGTTTGTGTGAGCGGCATAGATCGCTATATTTTTTTGAATCGCTTTAATGATTTTTTTACCTTGCGGGTCGGACATCACAATATTCTTTATAGGATGATAGATCATAGGATGATGACTGACTATCATTTGAGCACCGACTTTAACGGCTTCGTCGATCACATTGTTTGTGACGTCGAGACAACATAAAACACGATCAACTTCGGCGTCCGGATCACCTACTATCAATCCGACATTATCATATTCTTTATTATACGCAAACTCTTCGGGTGCAATTTTTTTCATTGCTCCTATTACATCTTTGACTTTAGACATTTTTCTACCTCCGAAATTTCCTGTAATTTTTTTTCGTTTTCTTTTGTCAATTTGTAGGTAAGTATTTTTTGCTTTGTTTGGAAAAGTCTTTGCATAAATGCACCTTCACCTCTAAAGTAAAAAACTCCGAATGTCTTTTGTAATTCAGTCAAATTTTGCTTTCCGGGGACCAATTTTATTATATCATAAAATTTATTGTTATCGGAAACGACTTTATCTTCTATGATTTTATAACCGTTTGAGACTAATTTGTCTCGAACTTTATACACATCATTTTGCGGTGAAATTATAATTTCGGGCAAAAGCCTGTTTTCCAAAATATGCAGTATTGTATTCCCGCCCATACCGCTTATCACGGTAATATTCGGTATAATGTCTTTTAGTGGCTCTAATCCGTCCCCTAAAAAATATTCGGCTCTGTCCCCCAGCATGAGCTTTGCCTTATTTAAGCAAGCCTCACTAATATCTGTCGCTATTATTCTCTCTGCTTTATCTGAATCTGCAACCATTTTGCATAGCAACCCGTGGTCGCAACCGATATCTGCGAATATTTTTGTTCTTTCTATAAGAGCAAAAATTTCTTTCAATCTCATTGATCGATATATTCCTTTAGCTTTTTGCTACGTGAAGGATGTCTTAATTTACGTAAAGCCTTTGCTTCGATTTGCCTTATTCGTTCGCGAGTGACGCCAAACTCTTTTCCGACTTCTTCCAAAGTTCGAGGATGTCCGTCCTCTATACCATATCTCAATCGCAGTACCATTTCCTCTCTTGGAGTCAAAGTATCCAAAACAGCAATAAGATGTTCTTTTAATATTGTAAACGACGCTACGTCTTGAGGCGCTGTGGCATTTGTATCTTCAATGAAATCCGAAAGATGACTGTCATCCTCTTCGCCAATTGGCGTTTCCAAAGAGACCGGATCCAATGAGATCCTTTGAATTTCTCTTACACGTTCTTCGCTTATTCCCATTTCTTGAGCTATTTCTTCCGGTGTAGGATCTCTGCCATATTCTTGGACCAGTAATCTTGTAGTGCGCGTCAATTTGTTTATAGTTTCGACCATATGAACGGGAATACGAATAGTTCTCGCTTGATCGGCGATCGCCCTAGTTATTGCTTGTCTTATCCACCAAGTGGCATATGTGGAAAATCTGAATCCTTTTGTATAATCAAATTTTTCCACGGCTTTCATAAGCCCGAGATTGCCTTCTTGGATCAAGTCGAGAAATAACATTCCGCGACCGGTGTAACGCTTTGCAATATTCACTACTAGACGTAAATTGGCTTCACAAAGTTTTCTTTTTGCATCCTCATCGCCCTCTTGCATTCTTTTTGCAAGATCGATCTCTTCTTCCATAGTAAGAAGAGGTACTCGACCGATATCCTTTAAGTACACTTTAACGGGGTCATCGATATTTACATCGGATATCAATTTATCAAATGATTCCGTCTTAAGGTCCAATGTGGAATTGACTACCTCGACCTTATTTTCGGAAAGCAGCCTGAATACCTCATCTACTTCAAATGCAGATGCCTCACAAACGACCGCAAGTCGTTCGCATATTTCATCATAGCTCAATGCCCTGGTTTTGCCTATAGTCAAAAATCTTTCAAGCTCTTTTTCAACAGCTTCGCTTAATTGATTTTTGTTCTCTTCTTTTTGGGCTGCATCTGTCGGGGATTCATTTGCTTTTTTGGATATGTGAATACCTTGCTGCTCCAACAATGAAATAACTTCCTCCATCGCGTCCGGCGAAGGATTGTATTTTGCTATTTTATCGCTGATTTGATCATAAGTCAATCCTTCGGTATTACCTTGAATGATAAGGTCACTTACCGCAGCCAGTAAATTAATATCCAATTTAGATTCTTTATCAGCCATAATAACCTCCACTTTTTTTCATTTGCGTCAATTGTCTTTCTATTTCTGCAACACGTTTCATGAGCTCCGGATCTTTTTTGTCATCATATTCTTTTGAAAGCAACGCTTTTTGCCGTTCCAGCTCTCTTTTTTTGATTAAGTTAAGACATTCGTCGAATTTGTACTTATCATCCGATGGCGAAAAACGATAATTGACCATCTTATTCAAAAATTCTTCATTACTTGATTCCACTCTGTTAAATAACGATTGAATCGAGTAACCATATTTATGCTTCTCAATAGCGAGATTATAAATATCCCGTTGTTGATCTGTAGTCAAAAAAGTAAATATTTCTTCGGAAAAGTTTGCATAAGCCATTTCATTAATAAGCGCGGCAAGAATAAACTCCTGTGCAATAGTTAATGAATCATTTATCGGTAAATCTTCACTGTCTTCGGAGAACAATACATTATCTTCTGGTCTGTCGATTTGCGCTTGCTTATTCAAAACGGACATAGAATATCCCGTAAGCTCATGGATCTGCTTTAAGTACTCTTCTTGCTCAACAGGATTATCCAGTTTATTTATAATTTTTATTGCTTCTACCGCAAATTTGCTTCTTCCATCTGATTGAGTAAAGTCAAAGTTCGAGGCAAGATTATTGATCTTGAAAGCAGTTAGCGTAACCGCTTTATCTAATAATTCCTTATATCCTGCGGCACCTTTGCTTTTAATAATATCATCCGGATCCATTCCACCGCCGAGCGGCACTACTCTTACATTCAGTCCAACAGATTCGAGAATATCCAATCCTCTTAATGTAGCCTTTTGTCCGGCTCCATCGCCATCGTAACTTATGTATATCTTGTTGCAATAATTTTTCAAAAGCTTTGCCTGCTCGATAGTGAGCGACGTACCCATGCTGGCTACTGTATTGTCAAATCCGGCTTTGTACAAAGATATTGTGTCCATATAACCTTCTGTAACGATTATCGAATCCAAACCTTCTCGCTGTTTCTTTTTTTTGACAAGATTCAATGCAAATAATGTTTTAGATTTATCAAATAAGATCGTTTGACATGAATTCCTATATTTTGCAAATTTCGAATCTTTATCAAGTATCCTGCCCCCGAATGCGACGACTCCTCCATATGGATTTATGATTGGTATAATCAATCTGTTCATAAATACATCGTAGTAGCTATCACCACGTTGTTCCGCGATCCCGGCTTCCCTCATCTCAATATATGAATAACCTTTTGTTGTTAAAAAATCAAGCATTTCACTTCTTCCGAGTGAATAACCGAGCCCGAATTTATTGACCATGGAACCTATTTGTCGTTGATCTATATATTCTCGCGCAATTGCTGCTTCATTTGAGGATAAATTATCATGATAATGTCTTGCCGCATCAAGCATAAGTGCCGATAGTCGTTCGCGTTTTTTCCTTAACTCAACGTAATTTTTATTATTGCTTTTATATTCCGGCAAAGACATATGCGCAGCCTCGGCAAGTATCTTTATGGCATCGCCGCTTTCGACACTTTCGATCTTCTTTACAAAAGTTATTGCGTTGCCTCCTTCATGACAACCATGGCAATAATAAAGCTGTTTATCAGGAGAGATCATAAATGATGGAGTTTTTTCATGATGAAACGGACAGCAAGCCCAATAGTTGTTGCCCTTTTTAGTCAAAGAAACATATTTTGATACAAGTTGCACCAAATCTGTTTTTGATAGAAGTTCGTCCAGCCAATCTCTCTCCAATAAAGCGTTTATAACCCCCAATTTTTTGGAATAGTAATATTTTCATATACCATAACGGCATATCTGTCGCTCATGCCGGCAATATGATCGCAAACCTTTTGTTCTTTTGTGCTATCCATATCGAGTAATTTTTGCGGCAATAGATCTATATTCCTGTAATAATATTCATATAGATATTTTATCATATCTATTGCCTTACTTTCTTCGTCTTTTGCACGACTCTTATAATAAACCTTTTCAAAAAGAAATTCTCTTAAGCCCGAGATATATCCGATGAATTCATCACTTGGCGAAATATCCTTTTTGTTAAAGCTATGATTTATTATATCCAAAATCATACTATTGATACGTTTACCGTGATCGGTGCCCACGTGTTTACGATATATTTCCGGTATATCATTCTCTGTTATGATTCCACCATGAATTGCATCATCCAAATCATGGTTTATATATGCTATACGATCGCTCCACGAAACTATAACGCCTTCATTTGTGCAAGGCGTGCAATCCGACGGATGATTCAAAATACCGTCACGAACCTCAAAACAAAGATCCATGCCCTTGCCGTCATATTCAAGCTTATCTACTATTCGTAACGATTGCTCATTATGCCTAAAATGCGTAAAACTGTTGAGTGCCCGTTCGCCTGCATGTCCATAAGGTGTATGTCCAAGATCATGACCAAGAGCTATTGCCTCTGTCAAATCCTCATTCATTCTCAATGCACGTGCGATTGTACGAGCAATCTGACTTACCTCCAAAGTATGCGTAAGTCTCGTACGATAATGATCTCCTTCCGGTGAAAGAAAAACCTGCGTTTTGTGTTTCAAACGCCTAAACGATTTGCAATGCAAGATTCGATCCCGATCGCGTTGGAAATCTGTTCGTATGGGGCAAGGTTCCAAAGGCACAAGTCTGCCCTTTGTATCGAGCGCCTTGGTCGCATATGGAGAAAGGAAATCTTCCTCGATCTTATATGTAATCAACTCGAACTTCATGAAATGCCCCTTATATTTGTATATTTATCCGCTTCAAGGACGACGCATAGCGCCGTCCTTGTCAAGAATCAATATTATTTTCGCGGGAAATTTATCGCCGCTTGTGCCGCCGCAAGTCTTGCAATGGGTACTCTGTATGGCGAGCAAGATACATATGTGAGCCCGACTTTATGACAGAATGCTATCGTAGACGGATCTCCACCGTGTTCGCCGCAAATTCCGAGTTTAATGTCCGGTCTTGTCTTTCTACCCTTTTCACAGGCTATTTCAACAAGCTGTCCTACGCCTGTTTCATCGATCTTTGCAAACGGATCCGATTCGAAAATTTTCTTTTCGTAATATTCACCGAGGAATTTACCGGCATCGTCTCTGCTGAAGCCGAATGTCATTTGCGTAAGATCATTCGTTCCAAACGAGAAGAATTGTGCTTCTTCGGCAATTTTGTCAGCCGTCAGAGCCGCACGCGGAATCTCTATCATCGTGCCAACCATATACTTAAGATCAACCTTCTCTTTTTCTATTATTGCATTTGCGGTTTTTACAACTACATCCTTTACGAATTTTAACTCTTTTATATCGCCTACAAGCGGTATCATTATTTCGGGAACAATATGATATCCTTTTTCTCGATTTACTTCGATAGCTGCTTCAATTACGGCGGTAGTTTGCATTTCGGCAATTTCGGGATATGTTACGCTCAATCTGCATCCGCGATGACCCATCATGGGATTGAACTCATGCAATCCCATAATCGTGCTTTTAAGCACATCAAAGTCAACATCCATTTCCTTTGCGAGAAGTTTAATATCTTCATCATCATGAGGAACAAATTCATGAAGCGGCGGATCAAGGAATCTTATTGTCGCCGGTCTGCCCTCGAGAGCCTCATAAATACCCTTGAAATCTTGTTTTTGCATAGGTAGAAGCTTTGCAAGCGCTTTTTTACGTTCATCAACATTCTTGCTGACGATCATTTCACGCATTGCCATTATTCTGTCGGGATCAAAGAACATATGCTCTGTTCTCGTAAGACCAATACCTTCGGCGCCGAATTTTACGGCTTGTGCAGCGTCCTTCGGAGTATCGGCATTGGTACGTACTTTGAGCTGACGATACTTGTCCGACCAATCCATTATGGTTTTGAAATCGCCCGTAAGCGACGCGGGTTCGGTAGCTATTTGGCAATCGTAAATTTTCCCCGTCGTTCCATCCAAGCTCATCCAATCGCCTTCTTTAAGCGTTTTTCCTGCGATCTCGAGTATGCCTTTTTCTTCGTCAATCTTTGTTATATCCTGACATCCGCTTACGCAACAAGTACCCATTCCGCGCGCAACAACAGCTGCGTGAGATGTCATACCGCCTCTTGCCGTCAAAATACCTTGACAAACGTTCATTCCTTCGATATCCTCGGGACTGGTCTCGAGTCTTACCAAAATAAGCTTTGCATTTTTATCGGCGGCCTTTATTTCACATGCCTTCTCCGCGTCGAATATGATCTTACCGCAAGCTGCACCGGGAGATGCGGGTAATGCGGAACTTATATGCGTTGCTTTTTTAAGAGCCTCGGCAACGAATTGCGGATGGAGCAAAGCGTCAAGTTGCTTCGGATCGATCATGCAAAGCGCTTGTTTTTCGTCTATCATACCTTCGTTTACAAGATCGACAGCTATTTTAAGAGCCGCCTTTGCCGTGCGCTTTCCGTTGCGAGTTTGCAACATATACAGCTTGCCCTCTTCAATGGTAAATTCCATAGCTTGCATATCTCTGTAATGATTTTCGAGAGTATTGCAAATGTCGAGGAATTGATC
>CANQUR010000087.1 GCA_947627075.1 uncultured Clostridia bacterium | reverse complement strand
GGGCGGACTTATCGTAATGGATGAGGATAACTGTATGGTCGACATAGCCAAATTCTTCCTTGAATTCACGGTAGACGAGTCTTGCGGAAAATGCACACCGTGCCGTATCGGCAACAAGCGTCTTTACGAGATGCTCGACAAGATCACTCAAGGCAAGGGCACAATGGAAGACCTCGACAAGATGGAAGAGCTTTGCAAATATATCAAAGCCAATTCGCTTTGCGGATTGGGACAAACAGCGCCCAATCCCGTGCTCAGCACTCTTAAATACTTCCGTGACGAATATATCGCTCACGTAAGAGATAAGAAGTGCCCGGCAGGCGTATGTAAAGCGCTCCTCAATTACGTTATCGACAAAGATAAGTGTATAGGTTGCGGTATGTGTGCTAAACAATGTCCGGCAGGCGCTATCTCAAGGACTGATTACATAGCTCCGGGGCATAAATTGGCATCTATGCAGATCGACCCCAACAAGTGCGTTAAATGCGGCGCGTGCATGGCAACTTGCAAGTTTGGCGCTATAAGCAAGAAATAGGAGAGATAAGAATTATGAAACAAGTTAATTTGAAAGTAAACGGTATACCCGTAACGGTAGACGCCGGTACAAGAATATTGGATGCAGCAAGAAAAGTAGGAGTAAATATCCCCACACTTTGTTATCTCAAGGACGTTACAAACCAAGGCTCATGCCGTATGTGCGTGGTAGAAGTAGCGGGGGCAAAGAATCTTGTAACATCTTGCTTCGCAACCGTAAGAGAGGGTATGGAAGTTCTTACCAATACTCCGAAGGTAATTGCTTCACGCAAAACCACTTTGGAACTTATCCTCTCCAACCATGATCAAAAGTGCTTGTCTTGCATAAGATCCACAAACTGCGAACTTCAGAAGCTTGCGCTTGAATATGGTTGCGATTCCTATAAATATCAAGGCGAAAAGAACCACTATGATATCGATGACAGCAATCCGTACCTTATCCGCGACAACAACAAATGCATTTTGTGCCGTCGTTGCGTAGCGGTATGCGACAAAGTACAATCGGTAAGCGCTATCGGCGCAAACAATCGTGGTTTCAAGACCGAGATCGGAAGCGTGTTCGGACATAAGCTCAATGAAACAGGTTGCGTAGCTTGCGGACAATGTATCAAAGTTTGCCCGGTAGGCGCACTCTATGAAAAGGATGACACCGACAGAGTTATGAAGGCTATCCTCGATCCCGAAAAATTTGTTATCGTCGGAACTGCACCTGCGGTAAGAGTAGGTGTCGGCGAAGAATTCGGATATCCCATCGGAACGGACGTTCAAGGCAAAATGGTAACGGCTTGCCGTCGTCTTGGCTTTGATAAGGTATTCGATGTAAACATGACTGCCGACCTTACCATCATGGAAGAGGGACATGAGCTTATTGCTCGTCTTGGCGACAAGAACGCAAAACTTCCCATGATAACATCGTGCAGCCCGGGATGGGTGAACTTCATCGAAACGTTCTATCCCGATCTTTTGGATAATCTTTCCACTTGCAAGTCTCCGCAACAAATGTTCGGTGCTGTAATGAAGACATATTATGCCGAGAAGTTCGGTATCGATCCCGCAAAGATGGTAGTTGTTACCGTTATGCCTTGCACTGCAAAGAAGACGGAAGTCCTTCGTGAGCATCATAAGGCAAGCGGATATCCCGATGTAGATATCACTATCACAACAAGAGAATTTGCCCGTCTCCTCAAACGTCAATCCATAGACCTTAAAACGCTTGAAGAAAGCGAATTCGACGATCCTATCGGAACAGGTTCCTCGGCAGGTTACCTCTTCGGAGCTACCGGCGGCGTTATGGAAGCAGCTCTTCGTACCGTTGCCGCAGTAGTAAACGGCAAGAATCTCGAAAAGCTCGACTTCAAGAAAGTAAGAGGTATGGAAGGCATCAAAGAGGCTTCTGTCAAGCTCGATAACGGTATGACCGTAAACGTTGCCGTAGCTCATTCGCTTTCCAACGCTCGTAAGCTTATGGAAGAGATCAGAGCAGGTAAGTCCAAGTATCATTTTATCGAGATCATGGCTTGCCCGGGCGGTTGCATCAACGGTGGTGGACAGCCCATAGTTCCGTCCGAGGTTCTCAACAATGTGGACGTAAGGGCATTGAGAGCAAAAGCTATTTATGATAAAGATAAGAAGGCTGAGATCAGACAATGCCATGAGAATCCGATCATGAAGACGCTTTATAAGGAATATTTCGGTAAGCCGAATAGCCATAAGGCACACGAAATATTGCACACCACTTACAGCGCACAACATAAGCTCTAAAATTGTATTAGATAATAAAAAAACGGATCGTTCATTTGCGAACGGTCTGTTTTTTTGCTTTTATAACCTAAATTATGCGGCATAAGCAATAGTGTAATATAAGCATTTGCATAGGCATTTATGAGCGTATTAGGTATACATATGGGCAGTAGTGTAGAAAATTATATAAAAAATAACATCCTTTTAAGGGTTACATTTAGGAACGTCGGTAAGTAATTTATATTGATATTTCGGGACTCTGTTTATTCTTCTTTGTGAACTGAAGTCGGCGTTTCGGATAGATCCGAGTCACTGTCGGAGAGATCGATAAGTGTTGATTCGTCCGTATTTTCGGTCGAAGCGGCTATAAGCTTTTCGGGTTCGGCGATTTCCTTGGTGCTCTCATTTAATGCTTCAAAGTTGGTAGTATCGGTGTGCGGGATTGTTTTCCATACGATATTTTTCGAGAACAAAGCCACAAACTCAAGAGGAAAGGAGATCGCTATGAATAACGGCCAAAGCAATGTCATGCCGACGCGTTTTATAAAACTTACGTTTTTTATCCTTTTATGTTCCAAAATAAAAATGGCGATCGCATTTAACAGAAGTAAAACATATCCTATTGCCAATGTAATGCCGAACGAAATGCCCCATTGTTTTAGGTATATGATAGGATCGGGCTCAAAGAACATTCCGCACGCGGTAAGTATAAAGGAGATAATGCTTAAAAAACCTGTAATTACGCACATGGGTAGGCAATTTACAAAAATATCGAACTTTGAAAATTTGTTGTTCTTTTTGACGGTCCCATCTGCGGCAGTGGTTTTTTTGCAACTGAAAAGCGATTTGAAAAGCGCTCCGCAACGTGTGATGCATACGAGCAAATGTCCCTTTGCCCAACGCAATCTTTGACGAAGCATTACTTTTATCGATAGAGGTTGCTCGTCATAGAAAACGGCTTCGTCGCAATAAACTATTCTGTTCCCGTTCAAAACTTGATCGGCGGATAATTCCCAGTCCTCGGTAAGAGTGACATACTGCCAACCGTCTTTTACAATTTTCGAGCTTATCACAAAACCTGTTCCTTGTACGCGAGTAGAGCAGCCGCAAACCGTTCGACCGCGAGATTCGAGTCTGCAATTGTTTATAAAGAATAACCCGTATAATCCCGAGATCATGTTTGAATTGAAGTTCTTTGAATTTCTGAATGACGTTATAATACTTTCGCAATGTTCGGCATCAAATGCGTCATTGAGTTTTTCTATATAGTTTTTACTTAATATATTGTCGGCGTCAAGGCAAATAAAACCATCATAGTTCTCTATACCATATTCTTTGTCAATGCATTCAAACAGATATTTTAGGGCATATCCCTTTGTTTTTTCATCTTTATTGCTATATTCGTACACCGTCGCTCCGAGGCTGCGACTTACTTCGGCAGTCTTGTCGGTGCAATTATGAGCAATTACAAAAATTTGTAAAAGCTCTTGCGGATAATCATTCTTTTGTATGCTTTTTATCAAATTCCCGATCACCTTATCTTCATTGCGTGCGGGAATTATAATACCGTATTTGTGTTGCGTTTTCGCTTTTGGGAATTTTTTATATGTAAATAATCCTACAATCGAGAAAAACAAAAAGTGAATTGTGAGCAGTCCTATTACGCCGCTTATAATCCAAAATATCAAATTGACTATAAAAGAGTATGACATTTGTTATTTTATTACCTTAACTGAAAAGTTGCATTAAAAAAATTATATCATAAAATGTCGAAATAGGCAAGCAAAAGCTATTGCTTTTTTATAATTTGGAAACGCTCATTGCTCGTTGTCGACATTCTTATATTTTTTCATTTTGAAATAACTCATTATCAATAAGCCCAAAGACGGTACGGCAAGCAAAAGAAATATTATCGCATATATAAGTATAAAATAATTGCGATCGGTGAATTCAAGTAGGATTCTTGTGAATATACCTACAAAAACTACGCAAATTAATAGAGCGGAGCAAACCGTGTTGATAATATACCACTTTTTATATCTTTTATCTTCGGACATACAGCGTCTCCTTTGATATATATTGTAACATATAATGGTTATGCTTTGCAAATTTTTTGCCATACGTAATTCTTTTTTTGAACAAAAAACGGTGTTGTTTTTTCAATGGGTGAGGTGAAAAAGTGTACAAATACCTTATTTTAGCTTGGAAAAATATAGTTATAAGAGAATAAGTATGTAAAAAAAGCAAAAATATTTGTAAATATATTCTCAAATACTTGCAATTTGTCGTAAGTTGGGATTATAATATATATGCAATATTACAATTAAAAGGAGAGTTAACAGAATATGGCTAATTTGATAAATGCATTTACAATATTCGGTCGCGAGCTTTTTGACGGGACCGTGTCATCAACTGTGCTTTTTCTTATGCTTATAGAGGCTGCTGTTCTTGTTGTCGTTTTGATCGCATTGCTTGTGGTTTTGTTGCGCAAAAAGCTTGCGTCGCGTTCGAAAAAGACCGAGGATTATGTATCGCAGCCCTTAAAAGAGCGTACGCTTGTGGGAATAGCGCTTGATACTCAATCGATTAAACGCCACTACAATGTAGGTGACGCGGTGGAGACGAGCGGCTTGATAGTCACGGCAAACTATAGTGACGGTTCGAGTGAGGAGGTCACGGATTACATAATAGACAACCCGATACTCGATAGCGAGGGAAGCACTTCCGTTATTGTGAAATATCAAGACCAGTCCGCGGATTTCACTGTGTTTGCGGTAAAGCCTCGAGTTTTGCTCGGTATCAGTCTCGACATCGAAGCTGTAAAGCGAAACTTTAAGGAAGGCGAGGATTTTACGAGCGAAGGATTGCTTGTAACTGCCAATTACAGCGATGGTGTGGATGAGATCGTTACCGATTATTTTCTCGAGGTGCCTTCGACTGCCGAAGTGGGCGAGCATGTGGTAGTTGTAAAATATTCCGAAGCGGTCGCTCAATATACTATAACCGTCGAAGCCGAACCCGAACTTGAGCCGGAAAGAGAGACGGTTGCCACAGTGCCGCTTGTGCTCGACGAGGAATCGGTCGAAGCCGGAATTTTGAGATATGACCGTAGCTTTATGGCAAGGCTTATCCAATCGGACGACGAAACGAAGCAATGGTATACCGAAATCAAAAACAAGTTGCTTTCGTATAAAAAAGTCAAAGACCGCATGAGTTGGAAAAAAGAGACCTACAGATTTGGTCGAGCAAAGATCGCAAAGCTCGGTTTCAGAGGCAAGGTACTTTGCTTGTTCCTTGCGCTCGATCCCAACGACTATGTCGAAAGCAAATACAAGGTAGAGGATGTATCCGAAAATACCTCGTTTAGCGATACACCCGTTATGTATCGTATAAAAAATGACAGACGTGCAAGATATGCGCTTCAGCTCATAGAGACGCTTATGGAAAAGATTGGCACTCCCGCAATAGAGCGTATATCTCAAGATTACTATGTGCCTTATGAGGGAATCGTCGAACTTATAAATAAGGGACTAATCAAGCGCAACATAAAATCGAGCGCTTCCGAAGCTATTTTCAATCGAGGTAGCGAAGAAGGCGAAAAAAGTGAGAACGGAGACGAAAACGTAGCGGACGAAAATTGAGCACCGACTTAATTTGATTAACGGAAGACTCTAAAGAGTTGATTCGATCAAGACCACAGCTACACAAGCTGTTTGTGCTTGTGACGGTTGTGGTTTTGTTATGGTTATTCGACCTCTGTCGGCTATTGTTATCAAAATAATGGAGTGGTAAGGTAAAATGAGTAGGGAAAGGATTTTAATTGTAGACGACTCCGAAATGAACCGATCTATCTTGACGGATATGCTTATCGATGAATATGACATAGCCGAAGCGGAGAACGGAGCTAAAGCTGTTGAAATATTAAAGAAAGAACGGGAGACATTTTCGCTCGTTCTTCTCGATATAGTCATGCCCGAGATGGACGGATTTGGCGTTTTGACCGTTATGAAGGAAAACAAGTGGATAGACGAGCTGCCGGTTATAATGGTTTCGGCGGAAACCGCGTCCACTCAAATAGAACGAGCATACGAGCTTGGAGCTACCGACTTCATAATGCGACCGTTCGACGCGTCGATAGTCCATAGACGCGTTGTAAATACCATTTTGCTTTATGCCAAGCAAAAGAAGCTTATAGGCATAATCGAAGATCAAATATACGAAAAAGAGCAAAGCAACAGCCTTATGGTGGATATTTTAAGCCACATAGTCGAATTTCGTAACGGCGAAAGCGGGCTACATATACGCAACGTAAGGATACTTACTGAATTCTTGCTTCATAAGCTCGAAAAACTTACGGACAGATATCCGCTTTCCGAAAACGAGATCTCCGTAATAAGTATGGCTTCGGCGCTTCACGATATCGGCAAGATAGGCATAGACGAAAAGATACTCAATAAGCCGGGCAAACTTACCGACGAAGAATTTGCAATAATGAAATCGCACAGCATGATAGGCGCAAATATACTTGAAGATCTTCCGCTCCACAAGAACAATCCGCTTGTGAACAAGGCGTATGAGATATGCAGATGGCATCATG
>CANQUR010000086.1 GCA_947627075.1 uncultured Clostridia bacterium | reverse complement strand
GGGCGCTATCGACGGGGACGAACTCAAAACGACTGTAATTGACAGCGTGAAAAACGAAGAGGATCTCGGCACGGCACTCGGCGATTATGCGGTCGATCTGCTCACTTTGGATAATCTCGATCAAGACAAGATCGATTCCATAAGCGATAACTATGACGACAGCTATAATCTGAAGATATCCGATCGAGAACTTGCGGCATTTTTGAACGGGGTCATAAGCAAAACGTTAGGCGCTTTCGCCGTCGATGCTTTGAACGAAGCCAACGTAGCTCAATACGGAATAGATCCCGCCCAATTGGATATCGAAAACTATATTTCCTTTGAACAAATCAAAATATATGTCAAAGATTCGGTCGATATGGCAAAGGCGACCGTGTCCATAGATTTCAAAAAACTTTTGAATGAAGTTAAAGCGAATCTCGACGTCAATAAGCTTGTGTCCAATGTGCCCGATTTGGCAAGTATGTCCGGCGTTGCAAGCATGGGAGTCAATATTGCGATCGGATTGTTAAAATCTGTCTTACCCGACAAATTATATCTTACGATGGACATGGGGCTGTCCGAAAGCGTCCCGCCTACGTTCGCCATAAACAGCATGGACGAGGCGCAAATGGAGCGATTGTATTCGCTTCTCGACAAAATAGGACTCAAACTCGATTCCAACTCCAATATGAGCTTTAAGGATCAACTTATCAACGTGTTTACGGGCGAGGACAGCGATGTAAAGAAAACTCTCGACGATCTCAAGCTCGGCGACATTTTGTGCGATGGCGGCATAGATTGCAACGTCTATCAATTTATCATAGACGTTGCCAAACTCAATTACAAAAAGGACGAGGATGGCAACGAAATATTGAAGGATCCTTCCGAGCAGATCGGAGCGATCGACATATTGCAGACCTTCAAGCTTGTCTTGAGCAAAGATAACGACGATTACATCGATTCGCTTGGAGATCACGAACACGCATACAAGAATGTAAAATTCAAATACGAAAACGATGAACTCTGTCTCGACGAAAACGGCATGCCGATAATAGAGGGACAGGGCAAGCGTTTTTACAAAAGCGAGGTTTCCGAGGAACTTCTAGCGGCATACGAACAACAGATCCTCTCGAGTTTCGCGCATGAATACGGACTCAAGGACGGCTATACGATAAACGAGATAATCGACAACTTTTCCGACAATTTCAACGCAGATGAAGTTATCAAAATGTTCGATTCTCAAAGAATAAAGGAAATGCTCAAAAAGGACGAAGTAATAGGCGTGACCTTCGACGACAAAATGCTCGCCGCGTTGCTTATGAAGATGACCGAAAAAGAGGATTTCCGCAAGAACACGGAATTTGAATTCGTCTATGTCGAGAATGAGGATTATCAAAACGTCGAACACAACATTTTGCACGTCGGCGTTACAATAAAGATCCGAGACCTGATAAATGACCTTGTCGAAGGCGATAACGAGGACATCGAAGATACCGAGGAAAATGAGGGCAACAAGGCTGATCAAAATAATTTGTTAAGCAAAATAGTCAACAATCTTTTGCCCGAATACTTCGTTGCCGAGGCGGCTTTGGACGTTACGATAAACGTAGGCGAGGAAGGTTATAAGTCTACAACGATCCTTTTGAACGGAAAGCAGATCGGTATAATAGATAAATTGGCGGTTGCATTCGGGATTTTCCCGAATGACAACGGCGAAAATCAAACGCTTGGCGAGTACATAGACAATTCACTTACACCCGTTAGGGAATTGATAGATAACATGAATGAAGTATTGCCCGGTCTCAAGATCACCGAATCGGGACTTGAACTTCCCAATGTGTATGCCGCGCTTACAAAGATAGTCAACGGCGACAAAACCGAAAGCGAGGATGGCTACATTGACGCAGATATGATCGAATGCAGTCTTAAACTCATAACCGACGACACAATATTCTCGGGTGGCGATTATGCATTCTTTGCCGATCAAACTCGTGTGGACGCCTTTAACCAAAACAGCGAAAACGCTTTGGTAAAGGAGCTTACTCAAAAGTACGGCTTGAAAGATTCCGACGATAACGGCGATCCGTTTACTCTTTCCGAGATCTTGCACGTTATGAAAATAGTCGAATTGAGCGAGCCCGGCAAGGTGAAAGGACTCGAGATGTACGACCTTATCGATCCCGCCGGTATACGTAAGCAAGCTCGTGAGGGCGATGATTGGCAACAAACTTTGAGGGTAAATATATTGAATAAGACTTTCAAGGAAGACCAAAGCGGCAACGATATGCTTACCGCGCTCATAAAGAAAGTCATCGACAACAAGAGTGACATGGATTTCGGACCGCTCGGTGATTTCGATTTGAATAAGGACCTTTTGTATGTTGAGCTCAACGAAGTCGACGGCAGACAATATCTTAATATCAACGTTCGTGCGATCATAAAAGACCTTCTTCCCAGCGGAGAAGAAGGCGAAATAAAACGCTTTATCGAGGGCATCTTACCTTCGTCTGCTTCGCTTATCACGCTCAAAATAGACATTACGAGCAAGGATTCGACCGAATGCTCGGTAATAGTCAACGGGGATGAAAAGGCAAGCAAGGTCATGTTCGATATGCTTTCGGCGCTCGATATGGACATAGATTTCACGGCAATGGGGAATGCTGTTCGCGACGCATTCTTCGGCATAGAGGAACAAAATATCGACTTTGATTATAGCGACGACGGTTTGACTCTCCCGTGTGTTTTCGAAATGATAGACAGCATCGTGCTCGATAACGGCTACAATGACCACGGCGCGAATGTAAAGGCGGCATTCGAGGGTATATTCAGAATGAGCGACGACAATGACGAACAGTTCGAAAGAGAAACCATAGTCAATCCCGTCAATCAAGATAAGCTCGATGCCGAGACATTGAAAAGTAAGGTATTGGACGGCGGAATTTCGGACAAGGAATTCGGAGCGTATATAACAGACAGCTTGACGGATAAGGTAGGCGAAGTCAAAGAACTCAATATCATCACTTCTGGTTCGACTTCTCAAAAGCAACTTGACGATCGCCGAAAGCTCGAAGCAATAGGCTATGGCTTGGACCTCGGAAAGACATATATGGTGCTCTCCGTAAAGATCGATTTGAATAAGTTTGCGTCAGTATCCGACGGCTTGCCTAAAAACATAGAGGGCTTGTTGCCCCAAAAGATGCTTGTTACATTCGTGCTCGAGTTCAACGATCAAAAGGATAAGTTCGAATATGTATCCTTCATCGTCAACAGAATGTCAAGTCAAAGTCGCGATGCGCTTATTGACATAATAGGAGTGGAAGGCGCCGTAGCTAATCTCGAGGCTGTGGCGGATGACTGTCTTGAGCCGATAAACAATTTGCTTGAAACTATCGCTTCTGTTCCGGTCGGCACTGTTCAACATGTATTTACCGAGAATAGCACGACGGATACGTCGCGAGGAAGCTATAAATGTGATGTTTCTTTAAGTGTTAATGCCTAATATGGCACTATAATTTATTGCAAAATAATTTATTGCTACGTATTAAAAAACTACTATAAATGTATTGCAAAAAAGAGCCGACGCTTTAATTAGCGTCGGCTCTTTTGCAAAATCATAATAATCCGTATAATTATATTTCCTTCATCCAGCATCGTCGGCGGCGATTAAGTCGCTTTTCAAAGCTTTTCCATTGGTCTTTTATCTGAACGTTAGTTTCAAGCTCGGGTCCCGTATAAACATACTTTACACCGTTCTTTATAAGGTTTTTGAGGCTCCTGTTTAGTATGAGCGCGTTCACGCCCGTGCCTTGATACTTCTTTTTTACGCCGGTGGAGAGTAGGTCGACCTTGTCGTAGTGATTTAGCGCTTTTAAAAACGGTATAATTCCTTTTGGGAAGATATGCCCGTTTGCCTTTTGCAATGCCTCGCTTATGTTCGGCATCATAAAGCCGTATCCGACAAGCTCGTCATCCTTCAAAATAGCCGTTGCGCAGTCGGGCACGAATATTTGCTTCATGAGCTTTGTTTCGCGATCGATCTGCTGTTGATTCATCGCAACGAAACCATAAAGGTGATCGTAAACTTCGTTCATAATGTCGTTTAATCCTATCGAAAAATACTTTTCAACTGATTTGAAGTTCTTTATTTCGAGGTATCTGTATCCGTAACGTTGCATAGCCATGTTGCAAATATGATCTATTCTTTCATCGAGCTTGTCCGGTATTTTTATCTCAAATTCTATCCAATCGGCGGCTTTTTCAAAGCCGAGCTGCTGCATATGCGTGACATAGTATGGGTAATTGTAGATCGTAACGTATAGATCTTGCTCCTCGAAGCCTTCGATAAGCATACCTTGTTTATCGAAGTCCGAAAAGCCTATGGGACCGATAAGCTTGTTCATTCCGATAGATCTGCCCCAATCCGAAACGGCTTCGATGAGCGCGCGGCTCACTTCTATATCGTCGATAACGTCGTAGCGGGTAAAGCGAACCTGTTTTTCACCCGTCTTTTCGTTGTACTTCTTGTTGAGTATACCTGCAATGCGCCCCGAAAGTTTTCCGTCCTTGTAAGCGACCCACATTTTGCACTCGCTATGGGCAAATGCGCCGTTGATTTTCGGATCGAATTCGTCCTCTTCCTCCGAGCGAAGGGGAGGAACGTTGTACGGATGCCCTTTCTTATATAATATATAGGGCAAATCAAAAAAATCGTTGTAAGTTTTTTTATCTTTGACTTCCTTTACGGTAATCATATTTATCCTCCGTTAAATGAAAATCTATATAATAAATATTATAATACACCTAATAAATGAAAATGTCAATGGCAAAACAGAATTTTTTTGTTCTTTTTTTGCTTTTGATTTTATTCGCGCCGCCTTACGCGTTCAAGACAGCCTTTTTTTAGCTATTTTTATATTTTTTCGGAAAAACATTTGCAAAATACAATATAGTGTGGTATAATTAAATATGGCAAATATTATTTTGGCTAATATAACGGAGGACTTTATGGAGAAAAAATGTAAACTCGGCGCATATTTCGGCGGACTTATCAAAAAGTACGGTCTTGCCACGCCGGTATTGAGCGCGCTCGCGATCTTTGCCGCAATGTATTATGTGCGCTTTGTCGAAATGTTCGACGGACTCGATCAACAAAGTCCGTTAAGCTATTGGCTCACCATAGCTTGCGCACTCATCGGCATTATTTTGATCGTGATTTTCATTGCAGCGAGGATAAAAAGCGAAGAGCTTGTCTTTCAGGACGCGCTTTTGTTGACTTTTGACTTCCTTATGGTATTCTTACTTGTGGGAATGATCATTTTCGAATTTGTTTCGCTCGAGACTGTCTATTATGCCGCTGCGCTCATCGCGTTGGTAGTACTTAATATCTTGAGAATAAAATATTTTGTCCCCTCGGATAGCGAATGCGATGCTCAAAGCCATAAGGGCAATATGGAGATCAAAAAGTATTATGGAGCGGTGATCGGAAAATTCGGATTTTGGAAATTGCTTTTGGCTGCGTTCTTTGCGCTTTGCGTGTTCGCGCTTTCGTCTATAAGAAACTTCCCGGAGTTGTTCTTGAGTCAGGCTTCCTATACGGTAGGCTTATTGCTTGTGGCTGCGCTTGCGGGCGTTGCGCTCGTGTTTGCCTTGGTAAAGAGGATACGTACCTGCGACATGGGTGCCATCGACGGCTTTTTGATGTTCGCTTTGTTCACTGTTGTTTTGGCAATAGTTCAAGTCATCATCGAATTTACCATTCTTAAATTCATGATTTGGTTGTTTGCTTTGATTGCAAATATCACGCTGTTGAATATTTTGGCGCTCAATACCTACGAGGCAGATATGGCTTCCGACAGCGCATACTTTGCGACCAAGGATTACAAGAACTACAAAAAAGGTCCGAAGATCTATTTCAAACATTTCTACGAGAGTTTTAATTTGTTCGTGCTCGGAGCGATCGCGCTTTTTGTATTCGCGGCTTTGAATGCCATTACGGCTTCGGGCTTCTTTATTTGGGCAAAGGATAACGGATTCATCATTTATACCGTAATAGGCATTTTGCTCTTTGGCATAGGCATAATAGCCTTCCTCGCAAGAAGCGTAAAGAATCGCGATATAGGCATTTATGACGCTGTACTTGCGGTCATGGATGTGGCGCTCCTGTTGCTCACGATAACTATATTCGGCAATTATGGCGAAAACTCGCTCTTGTATGTGATACTTTGGGCGTTGTTCCTTGTTATCTCCATAGCTTTCAGCATCACGAGATTGTTCATGGTGAAGGAACCAATCTCCGAATTGCAAGCGGACGAGGCTGTCGAGGATACAAAGCTCGAATAGTAAATATTCATTTTGTAAAAATAAATAGGCTTTTATTGAGGCGTGGCGCTTTACCGCGCCTCTGATTTTTATAATGAAGTATCTTTTACTCAAACAATTGAGGGACTTTAAGTCCAATGTCTTTTTGAATATAAGCGTCTTTTTGATCGCTTTTTTTGGAGTGTTCTTTTTCAGCGGATTGAACGCTGTGGGCAGTAGCCTTGACAGCGGAATAGAACGCTTTTATGACGAGCAAAAGCTGGCTTCTTATACTGTTGTAAGCAAATTGAATGCCGAGCAACTCGCCAATGTACGCGAGTCCGTTTGCGCCGACGGGGCAGCCGAATTGAACGCCGTAACGATCAAAATCGGAGATATAAATCGCAATGCCGAGATCTCGCTGTTTCCCAATAAAGATTTCAAAGTCAACATTCCCGAGATCGTCGAGGGTGAGGCTCCTATGGATTCGTTTGACGCGTTGATGGACGTCGGCTTCGCTCATGCCAACGGAGTCGATGTGGGTGACGTGTTTGAGATCAAGCTCGAAGGTTCCCCGTACGACGTTACAGTGTGCGGATTTGCGCGCTTTCCCGACCAC
>CANQUR010000085.1 GCA_947627075.1 uncultured Clostridia bacterium | reverse complement strand
CTCCTTGTTTTTTCTTTTTACAATTGTATCGACAAGACCGTAACTAACCGCCTCATTTGCGTCGAATACAGTGTCCCTATCGGTATCCAATCGAATCTGCTCTATGCTTTTCCCTGTATTGGCAGCCAATATCCGATTAAGCCGCTCCCTTACTTTTTCTATATGGCGAGCTGCTATTATTATATCTGCAGCTTGTCCGCTCGCGCCTCCAAGCGGTTGATGGATGAGTACTTCGCAGTTTTCGGCTACCTTTCGCATTCCTTTTGTGCCGGACGAAAGCAAAAACGCTCCCATGCTTGCACAGATCCCAAGCCCTACGGTGCATATTTTGGCGTCTATGTAATTCATCGTGTCGTAGATCGCCAACCCATCGCTCACGCTCCCACCGGGAGAATTTATTTGTATCGTTATAATTCGGTCTTTTTTTGGGACATATTCGCTTTTGAATTTGTCATCCAGATACAAAAGTTGGCTTATAACTCGTTCCGCCGTATTTTCGGTAATCGTTTCAAAAATGTTTATCGTATTCCTGTTGAGCGAATATTGGTATGAAAATTCTTCTTTATTCTCATTCATTTTATTTATCTCCTTTTATAGATGGTATAATTGTCTATCCGTTTTCAGTTTTAACCTTTTCCCGCAAGTCGTGTTCTATATTTTGTTCTTTCGGTTTTGTCCATAGCGTATCTGATCAGAATTTGCATGCCTCTATCGCCTTGCCTACGTAAATTGCAAATTTTCTACCGTCGTCGGACCCCATTAAGTCCATAGCATTGCGATAGTACCTCTCGCAAGAGCTTCTATTTAAATTCATGCGATTACGATACTCTTCAACTATCGCCACCATCGAAAAATCCTTTATCCCTTTCTGCTTGTCCCTTTTTATAAGTGCCATAATAATTCCTCCTGTTAATATGTATAATTATACAATTTTTGCGGAAAATAAAAGTGGCTTGGCATTCCACATTACCAAACCACTTGATTTTTTTTATTATAATTTTAATCTATCTCAAACTTTATGCCGTCCCGAGGTTTCTCGCCTAAAATAGGATGTCCGTAATAATATAAACAATAATTAACTTCATCGATATTATAAAGAGATTCCGAAATAAAAAACCTAACCACTCTATCCACTAGGTCGGTAGTTCCCAAATGATAGCCGGCGGAATGATAAAACTTTTGCGCATCATCCAAGTTAAGCTTAAGACCTATCGTAAGAGCCGCCACCGTATCCTTAGAAGGTTTATGTTCTTTACTGAAATTGAGTATTTTACTAAATGTATACTTAGATATCCCGGCATCTTTATATACTTGAGAATATTTTTCATACCCTTTTTCCTCGATAAGGGCGATTAAATAATCCCTGAAATTGATATCTCCCCGTAAATTCGAATCAAATTCCTCGAATCGCTCTTTGAGCGGGTCTCCTCGATCACCGAATGAATGATTTACCACTTGCTTAATAGGCTTACGAAGTTCATCGCATAACTTATCAACAACAGCGTTATGTAAATTATCAACTAATAAATATATCGTGTCGATTCCGAATCCTTCATTCTCTTCTTCGCGGCAATCTGTAATGGAATTAACTACAAACGATATACCGGCTTCTCCCGATCGCCCACGTAAATCTATGTTTATAGATTCTTTCCCCGAGACGTCACATAATTGTCCGATTATTTGGTCGACTAAATCCATATCCGATACTTTATTGTAACCTACCGGACATTCATTTGTTATGTTGACCTTTCTTGCATCATCGATAATAATAAATTGCATATCGTTTTATCCTCCTATTAAGTTAATTGCGGAATTTTTTCCTCATACTATTCATTTTTCGATAAAATGTATTAAATTTTTTTCTACATCAATCCTATAATAAAATATATGGAATGCTCATATCAAGTATATCTAATTTGCTATCACAACCGGCAACCAATCGACTTTTTATTGCCGATTTACACTCGCGCACAATTTGAAGAGATTTTCGAGACTGCCGGTACATGTTTCAAAATCCGTGATCCGCGCAATGCAGAAATTATGCTGGCTTGCTATCAAAACGATGAAATACATACCACAAGAATCAATATTGAAAGTTTGAATTTTTAGTCCTTTCCTCAAGTCTCTCTAACAGTTCTGTTGCATCAGATAATGTGTAGCTCATCTCTCTTCTCCTTTCAAATAGTTGATCGCTTTTTCCGTTAGGCTCCTGCCGCGACCGGTAACGGTGATAAAACCAATTTTGATGAGATAGGGTTCATATTCGGAAAGATACTTCTTTGAGTCCAAGCCAATGCGAGCGGAAAGCGTATCTGCTCCGATTGCGCCGCTCGTATCCTCCTCGATTGTACGAAGAATTTCCAAATCCTTTTTCTCAAGACCAATCTCGTCGATACCCTTTTCTTCAAAATATCTTTCAACAACCGAACGATCGATTGTTTTAGATACAAGTATTCCTTTCTCATCATACAACTCGTTCATGAATCCGCCGATGAATGCGTCAACATAGCGCATAGAACCACGGCTTCGGGGAATGCTGATGTCAATTGCCTCGTCGGTCATTTGCAATCCTTCGATGCGTTTGTCTTTCGGTCCGCCTGCCGCGATTTTGACCTTATAGATGCGTTTCAGTTCTTCCGGGGTATAGTCCACCATTTGGAACTTTAATCTCAGGCAACGGTCCTTTATCGTGTTGAGAACCTTATCATCATCCGTCGTAGCGGCAATAAAGGTAAACTCATCGATGGGGATACGCTTTACGACACCGTTCACATCGGGCGGCGAAACATAGATACGGCTGTTGAGCAAGGTCAAAAGGCTGGATTGAAGCTCGTCCGTCAGCATATGTATCTCGTCAAAAGCGATTACGACGGGTTCATTTTCTCTTGCCACCTTCATCAAGAAATTCTGCAAGGCTTTGAGCGACTGTTGGCTGTTGCGATATTGCGAGCAATCCATCCACTCAAATCTGACGCCGAGAGCATCTGCGATAAGCTTCATAAGCGTCGATTTTCCCAGACCGGGATTGCCGAAAAGCAATATGTTGTCAAGATGCTTTCTGCCCTGCGCTTTCGCTATTGCGATTTCTTTTAAGAGCACTTTCACGATATGCTGCTGCCCGATGAACTCCTCCAATGTTTCAGGCTCAAAAGTAGGTACATCCTCTTTCTCATTATTTGAAGGAGCAGTCGGGGGCTTGGGAATTATAGGTTGTTGTGGTTCGCTCGATGTAGCGGGAACTAATGGCTCGTTCTTTCCTTTTACTTTCGGAACAATCGGCTTTATGGGATCACTCGGTCTCTCCATAGGCTTTTGAGGTTCTATGATCCCGGCTATATTAACGCCATCCACCGGTACCATTGAGGATTCTTGCGGAGGTAAAATATGTCCGTTTCCTCCCAAAATATCACCGAAGGAAGGAATATCCACATCTTCAATAAGACCGAAGAATTTTTGAACGCGCCTGTCTTGCAATCCATATTTGCGAATTATATCTATATAGCTTCCGAAAATATCTTGCCAATAGGATAACTTTGCCTTGATAACAATGCTGTCGCCGTTATTAAGCGAATACTGCTCGGCAAACAGGTTATACAAATCTACGAGTCCTCTCTGCGTAGCCTCTTGATTATTCTCTCTTGCTGCACGAAGCGCAAACCTATACTTTTCTCTGAATTTATCTGCAAATGTCATAGTAAATTCCTCCGTTGATAAATTTTTCATTATTAAGTAACACCTATTAAGGGTTGTTTGATTTTAGAGAAACGGAATTTATTCCATTCGTTGTGAAAATACAAAACAATCATAAACACAATTTAATAATTGTTTTATCTCTCTCCATTATTTCCGCGGTTGCTAGGATCGCAAGGTTTACCATTTCTATCTGAATTTCCGGAATTTTTGCCAATACTTCCTGCCTCGCCACCGACAGCACCAGTACCGGCTGTCATTGTTGCATTGCATGGAACGCTAATAGAAGAACCTCCGTCACCACCGTCTCCACCGGCACCGGCATCTCCACCATAAGTACCATTCGGAAACCAAAAATTAGAGTGTCCGGCTCCTCCATTTCCGCCTTTTCCTCCTACACCACCATTACCTCCGGCTGCTTTTGTCTTTATGGAGGCACCGTTTATGGTAGAAGTTTTGATTCCTGTACCGCCATTTCCACCTTTTCCGCCACGACCACCGTCACCACCGTGATCAGGCTTATCAGTTGTAAAATCTGAGTTATTGCCACCGGCACCACCGGCACCACCGACGCCACCGTCGCCTCCGGTAACATCTAAATTACAGTTATCGGATATAATAACTCTTACAGAACTTATAGCACAACCACCGTCTCCACCGACGCCTCCGGCGCCACCATGACCACATTGAGCATAACCATCATTACTTTCGTTACAGCTTGCACCGTTGCCACCGCGTCCACCGGCACCGCCGGCGCCTCCGGACAAATTAACTATAGATTCTACAAAAACATCTATTTCGCAAGTTTTAACTGAAATGGCACTCCCGCCGGCGCCTCCGGCGCCGCCATCTTTGCCGGAAATAACCGCTAATACCAATGAACTCGACCCATTCATACCGTTACATCCTTTTCCGCCATTTCCGCCGATAACCGTGAGGTTAATAGCACCGCCTATTTTAATCGTATTACCGACAATACCATTTCCGCCGGCGCCACCATCATTTTCGTCAACTCCATCCGCTCCATTACCGCCTATTACGGTTAATTTGCCGTCACCGGATATAGTAAGGTCATTAGCATTTATACCGATACATCCATCTTTGCCGCTGCTTCCATCTGCACCGGATATTGCATTATTACCACTTAAATATATATTTGCTTGTCTAACTTTGGAAATATCCAAAGCGGCCTCTGTTCTATCTCCTTTGAATTTAAAGTTTTTGAAATATATATTCGTCTTGCTTGAATTGGTTGCAACTATATTCATATTTGAATATGTTACATCGTTATTTCCGATAAAGTATATGGATTTATCTCCTTGCACTGTAGTTTCTTTAGCAGATGCGGATGTTTCCGTCGACCAATCAATTATAGCATTACGACTGCCTATATTTATGGAACTTGGCGTTTGCAAGATACCTAAATACACCACATATTCGTTTTCTTTTGTTGTATCACTAACTACAATTCCATTTGTACTTTTGCTGTTTTCTATAATATATTCAGCTTGTCCGATTGTGTAAGGATCAACAGTCCAAACCGCAAATAATCTTAATTCTCCGACTTCCCAATCAATATTATCAAGTGTACCCGCGTCTTTGTATTCGACTTTGCCGTCGGCAACAGTTGCCCAGCCATTAAATATCCAACCGGCAATTTTATATCTATTTGGATTCAAATTTATTGCATCTGAATCAGATGTTATAATCTGATTGGGCATATTACCTAACAATTTTCCAAAGCTTGGAACATTACCTTCGAATATTATAGTTACGTTACATAGATTCCACTGTGTATAAGGTATAGGAGCTTCATCTTTACAATACAAAGTAGGTTTCGTGTTGTAAAAAGCTCGGTCGCCTAAATCTATCAAAGCCCATTGTTGTTTACTACCGATAAATTTAACAGCAGCTAAACTTTTGCAACCTTCAAATGCACGGTCACCAATACTCTTTACACTGTAGGGGATCGTTACGCTTGTCAAACTTTTGCAACCTTCAAATGCACTATTCTCGATAATTTCCCCTCTCGTTATTACAACCATTTGTAAATTTGTTGTAATTATATACCGTGTAGCAAATGTAGGAATTGTTGCAGTCCTTAAATTCTTGCATAATGAGAATGCCCTATCCCCGATCGAAGTCACTCCGTCCCCAATTGTCACATCCAGCAGTGATGTACAACCGTAGAATGCACGTTCCCCAATGCTCTTAACACTTGCGGGAATCGATATGCTTGTAAGAGATTCACATTCATTAAATGCCAACTCTCCAATCGAAGTCACGTTCTCTCCAATCGTTACATCCGTCAATGATGTACAGCCGTAGAATGCCCACATTCCAATACTTTTTACGCCATTTGGAATAGTTATACTCGTTAAAGATTCGCAACACTCAAACGCATATGCCCCGATTGAAGACACACTGTCTCCAATCGTCACGTCCGTCAAAGATTTGCAGCCGTAAAATGCACCATAGCATATATCTCCGCCAAGTACTGTTACATTTTTTAGAGATGCAGGGATATAAAAAGTATTATGAAAAGCTGATTCCTCGCCAGCACGATCGCCGCTAATATATTTTCCCCAATAATTTTGTTCAGTCGCGACTCCTCCATCGTACTCGGTTGTACCAAATAAATAGCCGATTGGATATATACTTTCAGCCTCGCCGTCATAGTCTTCACCGCCACCTGTTGTCAAATATCCTACATACGGCACTTTGATGCTTGTCAATCCACTGCAACCCGAAAAAACGGAAGCTCCGATCGAGCGCACGCTATCCGGTATCTCTATGCTTTGTAAGCTTTCGCAATTCCCAAACGCACCTTCTCCGATAGAAAATAACTTACTATCATCACCAAAGGTTATGCTTTCAAGATTTGAAAATCCCTTAAAAGCATTTGCCTCAATATCCTCAATTGTATTCGGTAATTCAATGCATACTACTTTATCATGGTTAACACCCTCATCTGCCTTTATAGTGGTAACCGTATATACTTTACCGCCTACTCCGTATTCGGCGGCGATTTTTATTTCGCTTGGCGCGTTATCTGTAATTTTTACACTGCAAAGGCACTGACGCTCATCTATAGGCTCATATTTTAAACCTCTTGGTGTAATTAGTATATCATCATCGGATAATGGATCATCTTCGCCAAGTTCATCACCATAGTTATTTCCGCATCGTTGGCAGTGATAATACGCTATATTACCGTCTTG
>CANQUR010000084.1 GCA_947627075.1 uncultured Clostridia bacterium | reverse complement strand
TAGACCCTCCTCACCGCCTCTCGGCGGAGCTCCCCCCGATATGAACTTTCTACGTATTTGCGAACTTTATTCGCGGGGGAAGCCTTTTATAATGTCATGTTTCTCTATCCACGAACTATAAAGGAAAACAAAAAACGCGGGGGAAGGCTTCTATTTGGTCATTTGTTTTATGCCCGAGTTATGAGAGAAAGAACACGAAAATTTTTTTGTAAACATATCTACTCATAAAACCCATTTTTCGGAGCTTAAATTATTGACAAAATCCGTTTGTTCTTATAAAATATACGTTAGGAGATTCGGATGAAGTCAATATATACATATTACAAAGACAGATTGATAGAGATCAGCGGCAGAAACAGATGTATATGCTTAAAGAGCTTAAACAAAAAGAGCGGCTATGATCTGGGGCGGTTATTCGAAGTCGCTCCACAGCTTTGGGACGAGTTTATCGCGTTTCTTTTTACCGACAAAATACGCAGTTTTGCCATTATCGAAAAAGAGATTGCGGGATCTTTTCCCACGCCCAACGCGGACAAGTGCAACGATATCGTGCCTATCGACGAAGCGGACGCCAAAAAATTAAAGCAGCGACAAGACAGACTGCGCCGCGACGAAATAAAAAAAGCCCTGTTAAAGGAAACGCAAGCCCTTCGCTCGATAGAGCGAGAGATCGACGAAATAGAAAAAGAAACGGGTAGATACGAGCTATTTGTAGGCTATCCGTTTGTCACGGGCGCCACAAGGGACCTTTTGATAAAGGCGCCACTTTTGCTCTTTCCCGTAAAGATAGAGATCGTCGACGAATATACCGTCGTACTGACCAAAAAGACAGATCAAAACGTGCTTTTGAACAAAGCCCTTATTTACGCCTATGCCAATGCAAAGCGTTTGCGTATCGACGAGATCGACACCGAATACGGCTCGGTAAACAAGGAGCCGTTAAAGGGCGGAATAAAGTCCGTTTTGGACTACTTAAAGACGTTTAGGATCAATTTCGGCTATAACGACAGCGATCGCAAAGTTTATTCTTACGACAAAGCCGAGCCTGTCGGCGAACCGACCGTCCACAATTTGTGCGTGCTCGGCAGATATTCCATGGCAAACTCGGTATATTCGGATTATGCCGTTTTGGAAAAGAAGCGACTGACGAACGAAGCCGTAGACCAGCTTTTGAACATAAAGCCTCAAAAGCCCGTCAAGCCGAAAAAGCGCGCAAATGCCAAACCGACCATATATCCCGCAAGTTTTGCCGATTACGCGCAGAGCAAGGTCATAGAACAGATCTCCGAAAAAGGCAACATGGTAGTCTACGGTCCTCCCGGCACAGGTAAATCGCAGACCATAGTAAATATAATCTCCGACGCCGTACTCCGCAATAAGCGCGTGCTCGTCGTTTCGCAAAAGAAAGCCGCGCTCGACGTGGTTTTCAACAGGCTGGGCGACTTTAACGCCAAAGCCATGTATATAAACGACGCCGAAAAGGACAAACGCTTCTTTTACGAGCGCTGTTTCGACCGTCACAAAGCCACCGTCAAAGGCGTGGACAGCTTGACGGACATAGAAAATCTCGACGCCGCCATACTAAAACGTCAAAAACAGCTCGAAGAAATGTCGACGCTCCTCAATACGAAAACCGATTTCGGATTGAGCCTTTCCGAAATGTACGCAAATTCGTATATGCTCGGCAAAAACAGCTATGAGTACACTATTTACAAGCTGATGCTCGAAAACAGCCGTCTTATGAAGCTGAAATACGGCGAATTGTCCGAAGCGGTCGTTTCTATAAAGAGCAACGGCACGGCTCAAATATACTACGACTTTATCGAGCGTCAAAAGAAAAATCCAATTATAGCATATCTGAAAAATAATTTGGGGATACATGACATTGCCCAAGCCAAAACTCAATTAAACGGGCTAATAAGCACAAAGGCTCCCCTATTCGATAAAAACAAATATCCGTATGCAAGGCAAATACTTGCATATCAAGGCGAATTTCACAGCGACGACTACTCTCCCCTTATAAAAATGACAGCCAAGCTCCGACACCCGAACGCCTACAAGGCGCGAAACGCTTCCTATGCGCTTTTTCCGCTTTTGCCGTTCACATTGAGCCATACTACCAAAATAGAGGAAGAATTGAAGGTCAGTTTCGACGCGACAAAGGTCGCCATCGACGAATATCTTAAACCGTACGAATTTTTAAGCGAAGTACTCACCCCCGACTGCTACATAACCGTCGCCGATCACCTGATAAGCGGCAATTCCGCGATACTCAAAAACGTGCTTGCCGCGCTGGAAGAATATGTGGAAAATCGCGACATCCTCACCCTATTCGAAGGGCTGTCGGACGCGCAAAGAATTGTGCTTGAATTTGCCTATTCCAATGCGACGAGCGAAAGCAAATACTACGACATTATCGACAAGATCGTGCTCGTAAGAGTTTATCACGAAATACTCGGGCTGGAAGAAAAGCACAAAGACGAGCTTGCAAAACTGTCCGAATACGACTCGGCAAGAAAGGACATTTTGCGCTACAACGCCCTCAAAGCAAAGGAAGTCCGTCGCATCGCGCTCAAAAAGTTCGATAACGAATATGTCGATTATTTCCAAAATTCACAGGACAGCAAGGACTTTTTGTACCAAATATCCAAAAAGCAAAACTTTTGGCCTTTGCGAAAGACCGCCGAAGTTTACGGAGAATACCTTTTCAAACTGTTCCCGTGCTGGTTGCTTTCGCCCGAAAACGTTTCGACCATATTGCCGCTCACAAAAAATTTGTTTGACATAATACTTTTTGACGAGGCGTCGCAAATATTCATCGAAAACACCTTGCCCGCCGTTTATCGCGGCAAGCGCATAGTCGTAGCGGGCGACTCCAAACAGCTTCGCCCCACCGCTCTGTTTATGAAACGCTACATGGGTGGCGAAATAGACGAAAACGATTATGCAACTCAGGCGGCGCTCGAAGTGGAAAGTCTGCTCGATCTCGCCGTCGCGCGATACGACAGTTGCAACCTTACATATCACTATCGAAGCAAATACGAGGAGCTCATAGATTTTTCGAGCAGTGCGTTCTATTCGGGCGATCTTCAAATCTCTCCTAATATCGAAAAGGGCAAAAATATCCGCCCCATTCAGCGAATAAAGGTGAACGGAAAATGGATAGACCGCCACAACGAAGCGGAAGCCTTAAAGGTCGTCGAGCTATTGAAAAAGCTCTTCCGCACCCGCAAGGAAAACGAAACCATAGGCATTATCACCTTTAACGTCGAGCAGGAAAACGCCATCGAGGACGCAATAGACAGCGAATGCTTCCGCGATGAAAATTTCAGAAGCGCGATAATAAAAGAACGCGCCCGCAAGGAAAACGGCGAGGACGTCAGCATATTCGTAAAGAATATCGAAAACGTTCAAGGCGACGAACGCGATATAATCATCTTCTCTATCGGCTATGCATATAACGAAAGCGGCAAAATGGTGAGCAACTTCGGTTCGCTCAGCGTCGAAGGCGGAGAAAACAGACTCAATGTTTCGATAACGCGTGCAAAAAAGAAGATCTATGTGGTTTCGAGCATAGAGCCCGAGGATCTGAAAACCGATTCGGTCAAAAACGCAGGTCCGAAGCTGTTCAAAAAATATCTCGAATACGTTCGCGCCGTGTCCGACGGCAACAAAAAAGATGCGCGCTTGATATTGCAAGGTATGTCGGGCACGGAAGAAACAAAGCAATTAGCGCTTGTCCAACCCATAGAGGCGCAAATCAAAGAGCGACTTGAAAAACAGGGCTACAAAGCCGAAGTCGACCTCGGCAATTCAAAAGCGAAGATATCCCTCGCCGTTTACGACCCCGAGTCCGAACGCTATCTTATCGGCGTGCAGACCGAAAACGACGCAATGGCTTCGTCGCCGTCGGTGATAGAACGCGACGTCTATATCCCAGAGTTTCTCGAATCGCGCGGTTGGAGCATAATGAGAGTGTGGAACCGCGACTGGTGGTTGCACCCGACGTCGGTGATCTCGGAAATAATAGCCGCCGCCGAAAGAAATCGCACCGAAAAAGCAAAGCCCGAAGCGCCTCGAAATGAAAAGGAAGCCGCGGCGACCACTGCAGGCAATCGCAAAAGAAAGCCTAAAACCGATGCATAACTTTCTATAAATATCAAAAGGACGCCCAACAACAAAATCGGACGTCCTTTTGCAAAAGAATGAATGAATAAGCAGCAAATTCACGCGCTTCGAAACGACCAAACGATCGCCTTGTTCGAAGTTCTCCCCCTCTAATAAAAGGGAGGAGAGCTTTCGTTTCTCGCTTATGAAAAAAGGTACAACCGAGAAACGATGATGAGCGCTTCGAACAATTCATATGGTTTTTACCATAATTTGAAGCCTTATACTGTACATAGAATAATATAATCTACGTACACATAATCCTTTGTAAAAACTCTTCAATTTTGGATTTATGCAAAAATAGTCGGATTTTCGGTAAAAATTTTGCTTTTTTCGCTTGACAACGCATTATTTAGGGTCTATAATATAATTGTTGAGTACATAGAATATATTATTCTATGTACTTTTATTTTGATTGAACGGAACAAAGAGAAAAGTCCTTACAAAAAACTCGTAAGGACTTTTCTTTAATAAAAATATTACAGGAGCGAATTTAATAAGGCTTATTCAAGCTCGAATGCACCGGTGTACAACTGATAGTATGTGCCCTTCTGCTCGATGAGCTGCTCATGAGTGCCGCGTTCGATTATCTTGCCGTGGTCGAGGACCATGATAACATTGGAATTCATGACTGTGGAAAGTCTATGCGCGATAACGAACACGGTCCTACCTTCCATAAGTTTATCCATACCCCTTTGGACGATTGCCTCGGTATGCGTATCTATGGACGACGTAGCTTCATCGAGTATCATTACGGGCGGATCGGCTACTGCCGCGCGGGCAATGGCGATGAGCTGTCTTTGACCTTGCGAAAGATTTGCGCCGTTGTTGGAAAGTTCGGAATCGTAACCGTTCGGAAGTCTGGTGATAAAGCTGTCCGCACCCGCAAGTTTTGCCGCCTTGATACATTCCTCATCGGTTGCGTCGAGGTTGCCGTAGCGGATATTTTCCATTACCGATCCCGTGAACAGGTTGGTATCTTGCAAAACTATTCCGAGCGAACGGCGAAGATCGGATTTTTTGATATCGTTTACGTTTATACCGTCGTAGGTTATGGTTCCGCTTGTTATGTCGTAGTAGCGATTTATAAGGTTTGTAATGGTGGTCTTGCCCGCGCCCGTCGCGCCCACAAAAGCCACCTTTTGACCGGGTTTTGCGTACAAGGTTATGTCGTGCAATACCTGCTTGCCCTCCTCGTAGCCGAAATCGACATTGTTAAACCTTACGTCGCCCTTCAAGGGAATAAGCTCGCCTTCCTTCTTCCACGCCCAATGACCGGTATGCTGTTCTACCTCGACGAGAGTACCGTTTTCTTCCTTTACGTTCACGAGAGTGACCGTGCCCTCGTCCGCTTCGGGCTGTATGTCCATAAGCTCGAACACACGCTCGGCGCCCGCCATACCCATGACGACCGCGTTGATCTGTTGCGAAAGCTGGTTGACGTTGCTCGTGAATTGCCTCGTCATATTTAGAAATGTAGCGACGATACTTACGTCGAGCACCACTCCGGATATGCTCAAATTTTGCGCGCCCGACACATACAGCACCGATCCTACCACCGCGATTATAACGAGCAAAATGTTGCCTATGTTCATGATGACGGGCCCGAGCATATTCGCATAAGCGTTCGCCTTGGTCGCGCCCTCGCAGAGCTCGGTATTGATCTTGTCGAACTCTTGCTTACATTCCTTTTCGTGGCTGAAAACCTTAACTACCTTCTGCCCGTTCATCATCTCTTGCATATACGCTTCGGCAGCTCCCCAAAGGCGCTGTTGGCGTATGAAGTATTTAGCCGAACCGCCGCCGAACTTTTTGGAAACGAGCATCATTATTATGACGCCCACTACAATGACCAGCGTGAGCCAAACCGACCACCAAAGCATTATGCCGAGCACGGCTATTACGATCGTGCCCGAACGAATGAGCGCGGGAAGCGCCTGCGAAACGAGCTGACGGAGAGTATCTATATCGTTGGTATATTTACTCATGATATCGCCGTGCTTGTGCGTATCGAAATACTTTATGGGCAAGTTCTGCATACCGTCGAACATACTTCTGCGCATTTTGCACAAAAAGCCTTGGGTGATATATGCCATGAATTGCGTATAAAGCACGGTTATAACTATCGCTATGACGTACATCGCTATGAGGAATATCATGTGCGAAATGATTTCGGGCGAAACGGCGCTCCACCCGAGTTTGTCATGGACTGCGCCGTCGATTATAGCCGTTATCTTTTGAATGAAGATATCGGGGATCGCCGCGGCGGCAGCCGAGCAAAGTATGCATATGATCGTAACGGGTACGAGTACGGGATAGAATTTGAACAGCAATTTTATGATACGTGAGAAGGTATGCTTTTTACTCGTTTTAGTCTTCATCTTCGCTTCCTCCTCGCGTCTGTTGAATATATGTTTCTCGATAAGCGTCGCTTATCTTCATAAGCTCGTCATGCTTGCCCATTGCCGCTATTTTGCCGTTTTCCATAATTATGATAAGGTCTGCATCCTCGACGGAAGCGACACGTTGAGCAATGATTATCTTTGTCGTTTCGGGTATATACGACTTGAAGCCCGCCCTAATGAGCGCGTCGGTCTTTGTGTCGACCGCGCTCGTGGAGTCGTCGAGGATAAGGATCTTGGGCTTTTTGAGAAGGGCGCGCGCTATACAAAGTCTCTGTTTTTGACCGCCCGAAACGTTGGTACCGCCCTGTTCTATTTTTGTGTCATAGCCGTCAGGGAAGGAGCGCACGAACTCATCGGCTTGGGCAAGTTTGCACGCTTCAACGATCTCCTCGTCGGTAGCGTTCTCGTTGCCCCATTTCAGATTTTCCTTTATGGTGCCCGAGAACAAGAGGTTCTTTTGGAGCACCATGGCTACGGAGTCG
>CANQUR010000083.1 GCA_947627075.1 uncultured Clostridia bacterium | reverse complement strand
GTATAACAATGATATCTCCGATGTGACGGACAAGGTGTACACAAGAGATTTGTATTTTAGGGATTAACAAAAGTTTTGTGTATTATTCAAAAAGGGGAACGCAGTAAACTATGAAAGTTCTTTTTGTAATCAATAGTCTTTGCGGCGGCGGCGCACAAAAGCTCATAAATGATATGCTCCCTTTGATAAATGACGATACATGTCGTTGTGATTTGTTAATCTTGACCGATAAAAATCAAAAATATCTGGATAGTCTTCGAAGTAACGGAATAAAGGTCACGGTTGTGCCCGCCGAATGCGGTAGTCACATTAAACGAATCAGATTTATAAAAAGGTTTATCCAAACGGGATGTTATGATATAGTTCACGCCAATTTATTTCCTGTTATTTATTATTGCTCCATCATAAAAAAAATTAGCGGCAAACGCTTTCCATGTCTTATGATGACAGAACACAGTACAGATAACAGACGTAGGCATCATGAGGCACTCAGAATAGTCGAGCGGTTTATATATTCATCTTACGATTGCGTAATATCCATCAGCGAACAGGTGCGGGAGCAACTAATTAAATGGCTTAAAAAGACGAGTAAGAAAACGAATTTTACAGTTGTTTATAACGGCATAGCAACAGAACATTTTGAAAATGCAAAGACATATAGAAAAGATGCTTTGTTACCTCAACTAACCGAAACGGATACCCTGTTGTGTGTTGTAGGGTCTTTTACGTCACACAAGAATCAGAAAACCATGCTTGAAACCATGGCACAGTTACCGGATAAATATAAGCTGATTTTAATTGGTGAGGGTCCTCTTCGAAGTGAGCTTGAACGAATGTCAAAGAATATGAATTTGCAGCAAAGAGTATTTTTCCTCGGCTTTAGAAGAGATGTTGCCGAGATTATGAAAACTTCGGATGTCATTGTGATTCCATCGAGATATGAAGGCTTTGGTCTTGTTGCGGCAGAAGCGATGGCGTGCGGTAAGCCGGTGATTGTTTCGGATGTTCCGGGCTTGCGAGAAGTGGCAGGCGAAGCGGGAATTAAGTGTGACCCGAATGATTATCACTCTTTTGCCGATGCAGTTACGCGGTTGGAGGCACAGGAAGTATATGACGAGTATTGCAGGAAATCTAAATCAATTGCTCATAAGTTTGATATAAAGAATACGGCAAATGGATATTGTAAGATTTGTGACAAATGCATATAAAACAGTGCTTAACATAAGGAGATTGTGGGATTGAAAAATACAGGCAAGAAGAATACGGAAATATTAGTCGTCGGCGCGGATCATCACAATACGCTTGGCGTTATCCGCGCACTTGGCGGGGATCATACTGTAAATCTAATTATTCATCAAAGAACAGCAACCGAGAATATAAAATGCAGTAAATCAAGGTATTTCAATGGAAAACTTGTCGTCGTAAGAGAAAATGAAAAAGAACTGCTTAGCGTACTTTCCGCTTTTGAAAGAAATTTTGATGACAGAAAGATTGCTGTGATCCCCACATCGGATTTTGCTGCACTGTGTATAGACAAAAATTATAATAAATTGTCCAAGTATTATGCCTTACCTTCTATTGATCATACGGAAGGTCGGATAGCTTACTATATGAATAAGTTTCATCAAAAGGAACTCGCTGATAAATACGGCATACTTATGGCAGATTCGGTTGTAATTGATCTGTTATCCGAAAAGAATAGCACAGCGCCCGATAACATTACATATCCGCGCGTATTAAAGCCTGTTGTCAGCGCGAACGGCTCAAAAGGTGACATCACGATTGTGTCAAATCAATCGGAGTTAAAAAATGCATTAGATCTTCTGAAGAAAAAAGGATATACGCAAATCTTAATGCAGCAATACATAAAAAAGGACTTTGAGGTTTGTGCATGTGGCTGTATTACTGAAAACAGCAAAAAAATAATTTTTGGCGCATTCAAAAAATTGAGAGAATACCCCAGTAAGTGCGGCTCGGCATCATTGATCGAAACTGTGGAAATGAGCGACTTACTAACGCCGATTTTGAACGCCCTTGTCCAAATAAATTATTCGGGGTTGTTTGATTTAGACCTGTTTATTGTAGGCAAAAAAATATACTTAAACGAAATCAACTTTAGAAACGGTGGAAATATGTGGGCACTTATTCGCTCAGAAATAAATGCGCCGAATATATGGGTCAATGACATACTTGGGAATCAAATTTCGGATGAATGCCTTACTAAACGTAAAAATATTTTGTATATGAACGAAACGGACTTTCATCATGTTTTAAATAGAGAAATATCGTTATTTAAATGGATAAAGGATGCTGTTAAAGCAAATGCGTATTGCTATTTTTGGATAAAAGACATCGCAGGGACACTGGCGTGGTTTAAAAAATAGGAGAAAAGTATTATGTACTTACTTCGTTTGGATGACGCATCGGAATATATGGACACGAACAAATGGACACGAATGGAAAAACTTTTGGACAAGTATGGTGTAAAACCTATATTCGGCATTATTCCGCATAATGAAGACCCGCAGCTTATTACATATGAGAAAAATCCGGCGTTTTGGGACTGGGTACGGCAAAAAATCGCAGACGGATGGACGCCTGCGATGCACGGGTATAACCATTGCTTTGAAACGAAAGAAGGGGGAATAAACCCCGTTAACCGTTACAGCGAATTTGCCGGCGTTTCTTATGAGAGGCAATGTGAAAAGATAAAAAACGGATACAAAATTTTGATAGAACATGAAATCAATCCGGAAATCTTTTTTGCACCGGCGCACACCTTTGACGAAAATACACTGAAAGCATTGGAAACCGAAACGCCGATTCGTGTCATCAGCGATACGATAGCCAATGACGTGTATTATAAAGAACCGTTTTATTTTATACCTCAACAATCCGGAAGCGCACGCAGTCTGTCGTTTAAGCTTGTTACATTCTGTTATCATCCAAACACAATGAACGAAAATGGCTTTAAATCGCTTGGAATTTTTTTGGAAAGTCATGCATCCGAGTTTATCGACTATTCGGAAATGATTTTAAAGCAACGGAAAAAATCAATTATAGACAGATTTTGTTCTTTTTTATATTTTATCCGCAGGTGAATTTCATATAACGAAAAAGTATATTTAAAAGAGCAGGTTTAAATGCAAAATAATTATGTATTGTGCGTTCTCGCAACTGAATAGCTTGTGCGGAGACAATGTTTAAAAGTTTAGATTGTCAATAAACAGTATTCCGTCGCAATTTGATTTAATAATCATAAGTCGGACAATGATAGTTTTGCAGATGAAATTTCATGCAATAAGAGATACGCGCAAACCAAGGCGCAAAAGAGGCTTAGAAGCTTCGTAAATAATATAATATCAGCAACTTTGTCGATTTTATTATTCTGAAAAAAGTTAGTCTGAATTATTATTTTAAAAATGAGGGATATCCGTATATGGTAACAGAAAAGAAAAATACAATGTCAAAGATATTTACGTCGTTGCTGATTCTTTATCCGTTGTTGAGTTTATACCATCCATTTGGCTTGTTGGTATCATTACCGGATTCTTTAATGATTCTGTTACTTATTTTTATTGTCATAAAGTCGTGCCTGACCGGCTCTGTTACATTGGAAACAGCATTTATCCCATGGACTGTGTATATCATTTTGCATATGATTGCTACATTGATATTTCGGAATGTAAGCGACTTATACGATTTTATCGGCAGTACGTTTCGATATTTACTTTTCTTTATAGCTATTCTATTTGGTATAAGGAATTATTTTGACGTTGAATACGGAATAAAAATATATAAATATGTTTGCATTATTTCCACAGTTTTTCTTATTATACAAATAATTGTGCTTGCCATTTTCGGATACTACATAAAAGGTGTTTTGAATATTAGCTTTTTGCCTGTTACGAGAGCAGATTTGCCTGAATTTGGAAACAATATCTCCCAATATACGCTCTCATTCCGACCCAGATCATTTTTTGGTGAGCCGGCACACTATGGGACTTATATATGTGGGTATTTTGCAATATCGTTATTTAAAAACGGCAAAAAGGAACTGCCTGTTCAGCTTTTTCTTTCTTTGGGAGCACTTTTGTCATTGTCTTCCTTGGCAATTATTATGATAATCGGAATTTGGGTCATGTATTTTGTTTTCAATTTTTCTCGAAAAGTTCCACTCCGTACATTGTTGGCGGTTATTTGTATACCGGTTATCCTGTTTTTTGTTATTAAATCAAGTTTTTTTCAACAGTTTCTTTATCGCTTAACCGAGACAAAATCAACGCAGGATCGATTTTATGGATATGAAAATTTAACACGATACTTTGATGGAAAAACTTCTTTATTGCTTTTTGGATTCGGTAACGGCGGAGTGACGATACCTGATGGAGAATATTTGGCAGGATATGCAAGACTATTTCTTTACTATGGTTTAGTCGGGATTGTGGTTTTTTTATCCAATATGCTTTCAGTATTTTTAAAAGGGCAGAAATGGCAAAAAATGCTTTTGATTGTGGTTCTTGCGCTTCAAATTGGCGGAGAATCTTTTCTTGGTAACATGATTTTATGTCAACTGCCATTTGTTTGCAGCATCAATAAAAATACAGTTTCGGTTCAAAAGCAAAATAATCAGTACATAAGGAAATAAAACATAATATATGTGCTCAGTACAAATAAAATAAGTCGAAATTTTCAAAAAGGACAAATATGCTTATTATGTTGCCGCAACATCAGATTTTTATATATTTTCGGGGAAAAGCAAATGTCAAATAAAAAGAATCAAAGAAAAATCATTTTTGTGGGTTCAGTGGCAGGAAGTCCGTTGATTGATGTATATTCTGATTTGTTTTATGATGAAAGAGCAGAATTTATTGAAATTTTACCACGCGTTAATAATCCAATACTGCGTGCTATACGTATGATTCATTGCAGTGAACGAGTAAACAATATAATTAATTTGCCTTTTAAAACCAAATGGCACAGTGCCTTGGATGATATGGAATGGGCTCAAAATGTTGAATATCATATTGTATTTATAGGGCCTTCTTATTCAAAACGACCGATGTCTTTTTGGTATAGCCTAAAGAAAAAGTACAACGTCAAATATTCGGTGTATCTTCTCAGTTCGTATGATTCATATGATTGTAAATTACATAAAAGGGCTGAGTCAATAAATGAATTTGAGAGTAAGATAGGTTTTGAGCATATTTTAACTACTCAGCCCGGAGATGCCGAAAAATATGGTTATGTATTATGTCATTACTGTTGCTCAATGATAGATGGCAATGCTTCAGATGTCATAGAAAATGACTTGTATCTTATCAATAATTCAAAAGGAAGATTGAAACAATTTCTCGATGTTTATGAATGTGCAAGGCAGAATGACGTAAAGTCATTCTTCAGGATTACGGGAGTCAAAAAAGAAGAACAACTTTATCCGAATGAAATTATATATAATAAGGGTATAAGTTATAAGGAAACCGTTAAAGAAATAAAAAAAGCTAATTGCCTTTTTGAAATTTTGGGTAGAGCGCAAACAAGCCCTTCAATGCATTATTTTGAGGCGGTTCTTTATAACAAAAAACTTCTTACCGATAACAAAGATGTTGTTAATCTCCCGTTTTATAATCCAGAATATATGCATTATTACGATAGTCCCAAAGATATTGATTGGGACTGGGTCAAAGAGCAAGTTCCTGTAGATTATCATTATGACGGGCGCTTTTCGCCAACACGTCTTATAGATAAAATTTACGAGTTGGATGAAGAAAAGGAAACCGATATATAAGATATTGAGAAGAGTTAATATTAACATGAACGAAAATAAGTCAAGAGATGTTTTGTTTGTTATGAGTGGAACAGGTTTTTCACAGTATTTATTCGCTGATTTATATTCGGACGAGAGAGTAACTGTTATAAAGGGATTTTTGAAAAGGATTCATAACCCTGTTATCAGTTTCATAAGGCGAGTATGGTTTAGCCGCACAGTAAATTCCATAATAAACATGCCTTTTAAAAATATTTGGAAGTGCGCGTTGCGTGATGTAAATTGGAGTCATGAAACGAAATATTCTGTTGTTTTCATGGGAACATCGTTGTATTTTACGGATTATAAGTTTTTATCAAAGATAAGAGAAAAGTATGATGTTAAATATATTTTGATTTTGCTTGATCCATGGGAAAATGAAGTGGCTTCTAAAACAGCGCAATGTTTTGAAAAAAAAATGGGTTTTGATTATATTTTCTCATTTGATCCGACGGATGTAGAGAAATATGATTTTATTTATACAAATGTTCCGTATTCAACATTATTTAATGAGACAAAACAATATATAACCGATTATGATATATATTTGGCGGCGAATGTAAAAACAAAGGGCGGGGCAAAATTATTTCATGATATTTACAATCATTTAAAAAGTGAAAAGGTTCGCGCTCATTACAGATTAGTTAATGTTCCGAATAAGGAAAAAATATATAATAACGATATAATATATAATCATCATATAGAATATCCTGAAGTTGTAAAAGGTGTAAAAGAAAGCAATTGTATTTTGGAAATTTTACCAACGGATCAAAGCGGCGCTACATTACGCTACTATGAATCAGTCTTATACAACAAAAAGCTTCTTACAAACAATAAAGATGTTGTCAATCTTCCGTTCTATAATCCGGAATATATGCATGTATTTGAAAAACCGGAAGACATTGACTGGGATTGGGTCAAAGAGCGTATTCCGATTGATTATCATTATGACGGCAGGTTTTCTCCCACGCATTTGATTGACAGGATTATTGAACTTGAAGAAGAAAAAGAAGGGGAACAGAATGCCGAAAAAGAAACTCCTTGAATTTACGAAAAACTTTTCATATACATTCACCTCAAACATTCTTTCGACGCTTATATCTGTACTTGTCACCCTTATTGTCCCGAAGATGATAAGCGTAGAACAGTATGGGTACTATCAAATATACATTTTTTACATAAGCTATGTCGGCATATCTTATCTCGGCTGGTGCGACGGGATATATCTTCGAATAGGCGGAAGCTATTACAGGGATATTGACAAACCTCTTTACTGC
>CANQUR010000082.1 GCA_947627075.1 uncultured Clostridia bacterium | reverse complement strand
AATTTGAAAGCGGATAACGAACAAGAGGAATCGCTTGCCGACAGCGTAAGAATAGTTTCACCCGGAAAATTGGTCGCGAAAAGATTTTTCCGTTCGCGCCTTTCGATGGTAGGTTTGATAACTTTGATAGTTTTGTTTGTCTTTGCGTTTCTCGGACCGTTGTTTTCGCCTTGGGGCGAAGCCGAAGCCGATCATAACGCTCCCGACGAAATAGAAAAGACCTATGAGTCGAACGTATGGCAACGCGAAATAGACAAAAAAGATATTTTCGTAGACGGCACGACTACGGGCGAAGTAAAAAGCGGCATTACATATGACGCCGAAGCTCAACACGGATATTACGTCGATGATAACGGCGTTACCGTATACTTCAAGGTAGTCGATGAAAGCACTCCGAGTACAAAGGAAGAAGATCGCGAAAGCAACAGAAGCCTTGTGATCACAAATGAATTCTATGAGGATATTCAATATTATGAGTATTCTTGGACGCAAAAAACGGACAACACATATGCTCCCATAAGCGGCGCTCATTGGCTCGGAACCGATAAGCTCGGATATGATGTGTTCACGCGTCTTATGTACGGCGGCAGAATTTCGCTTACGATAGGTTTCGTCGTCGTCATACTCGAGACCTTGCTCGGCGTATTGTTCGGCGGTCTTGCGGGATATTTTGGCAGATGGGTAGACCAATTGATAATGCGTATCGTCGATATCTTCGGTTGCATACCGCAAATACCGTTGCTCCTCATTTTGAGCGAGTTGCTTAACGGTGCAGGCATCGATGGTCCGGCAAAACTGTATATCACCATGGGCTTCCTTACCTTGCTCGGATGGGCGGGAATCGCGCGCGTCGTGCGTGGACAGATCCTCTTCCTTCGTGAGCAGGAGTACATGGTTGCTGCCGAAGCGCTGGGACTCAGTACATCGCGTAAGATAATCAAACACCTTGTTCCGAACGTCATGCCTCAGCTTATCGTGCAAATGACTCTCGGACTCGGCGGTATCATTCTTACCGAATCGACATTGAGCTATCTCGGACTCGGTCTGGATATATCCAATGCAACTTGGGGTACGATGATAAGCGTTGCGCAAGAAAACGAAATCATGAGAAACTATCCCAATATTTGGATGCCTGCCGGCGTATTGATAGTCCTTGCCGTGCTTGCGTTCAACTTTATCGGCGACGGTTTGCGCGATGCGTTTGACCCCAAGGCAAGTAAGTAGGAGGATCGTGTATGTTTAGAAGTTTGAGAAGTAGCCGTTTAGGCAGATATTATTCCTCGGTGCTGGTTAAATACGGCACGATCGCTCCGTTGGTTTTGGCTTTTGCCGCGTTTGTCGCTGTGATTTCGTTCGATAATTTCAGCGTACTTGGTCTTGTCGACCACTATTCGGGCACAAGCTTTGTTATTTCGGTCGTTATCATTTCGATTTGCGCCGCACTTGCCTTATATTTCTTGCTCGGCAAGCTCGCAAAAAGAGAGATCAACGCTGCCGACCTTATAATTTATGTGCTTGATATTACCGCGGTGCTTATACTTATAGCAAAAATATTTTTGCATACGTCAAGCGCATTCAATACGATTTATATCATAAGTCTTGTAGTTGCGGTTTTGCTCACGTTCTTGCGCGTTCTCGTGGCTACGCCCATCGATCGCCCCTTGGACAAAAAAGCGGACGCCGACGCTACATTCAAGACTTATTTCAAAGCCCTTATCTCCAAATACAATCCCGTTGTTTTGGTCGTAGCGGCTCTTGCGATCTTCGGCTTGCTGTATATATTCGGCGGCACGAAGTATGAGGACGAAGATATTTGGTTGTTTATGGCGGTAGCGGCTGTTGCCCTTTCCGTAGCGTCCGTAATCTTCAGTCTTCCGCGCAGATTGGCATCGAAACGCATGAGCAGCGTGGACGCCGTGCTATATATCGTTCCGCTTATCTTGGGCTTTTCGGTGGTAAGACTTGTCATTTGGCTTGCGGCTCTCGGTTTGATAGCGTTGTTCGAAGTACTTCTCGTAAAGAATACTCATATCGAGAGATCGGTCAAGACGATCGAAACGTATACGGGTAATAAAGGTTTTGGCGTTTACTTCCGTCAGCTTTCGTCCAAATACAATCTTTTGCTTGTAGGCGCACTTGCGGCTTTGGGCTTTGTTGCAGTATATAGCCTTTTGCCCATCGACCCGTTCAGAGGCGTTCAAACTTGGGCAGTCGGCGGAATGTATATCATTATCGACGCTGTGATCGTAGGCGTTGCAGTAGCTTTGCTTTTGTCGTCGAGACGTAGCAGAGTAGGCGTAAACGACAGCGTGATATTTGCTTTGAGTGTGTTCGCGCTTTTGTCGCTTATCATCACGATTCAATATTTCTCGGTAACGCTTTTGATCTGCTGGATACTTTTCGTAGCTTTGCTCGCCGTACTCTATACTTTGCGTATAAAGAACGTCGTCGAGGTCAAAGTGGTTTGTGCCGAGGAGTACAATCCCGTGCGCCTGTTCTCCAAAGATAATGTCGTTACGGTGGCTTCGAGCGTAAAGAAGGCGTTCGTAAAAGACAAGGACGCACATTACATCTCCAACAAAGAAAGCCGTCGTATCGCAAAAGAAAATATGCGCACTATGAAGGAGTACGAGAAGGCGAAAAAACGTAAACATGTGCCCGAATCCGAATACCTTACACAAATGCGCGACGACAGAAATATCGTCGAATTCGAGAATTTGCACACGTACTTCTATACCGATGCAGGTGTTGTTAAAGCGGTAAACGGCGTTACGTTCGATATTCCGCAAGGTAGCACCGTTGGCGTAATAGGCGAGTCCGGTTGCGGTAAATCCGTTACTTCGCTTTCACTTATGCAACTCGTTCAAGCTCCCAAAGGACAAGTCCAAAAGGGTAGCGAGATCCGCTTTAAGTCCACTGTATACAAAGAGGACGAAAACGGCAAACGTATCCCCATTTATGAGGTACAGCTCGATGAAAACGGAAACGAAATGCACGATGAAAACGGCGATCCGATCTATGTTACCGCTCCCAAGATGCGTAAAGGTAAGCCCGTTTTGGATAAGTCGGGCAATCCCATTCTCGAAAAGGTTCAAAAGAAGGATGCTAACGGCATATTGCTTTTCGAAACCGAAGAGAAAGTTTACAATATCGCAAAGATGCCTACCGAAGTCATGCGTAACATTCGCGGTCGCGAAATAAGCATGATATTCCAGGAGCCCATGACCAGCCTTAACCCGATATTCACCATAGGAAATCAGCTTGAAGAAGTTGTATTCCTTCACATACCGGGCGCGACAAAGGAATCGGCCAAAGCGAGAACGTTTGAAATGCTCAAGCTTGTAGGTATCATTCCCGAAAACGTTTATAAGCGTTATCCGCACGAATTGTCCGGCGGTATGCGTCAAAGAGTAATGATAGCGATGTCGCTTCTTTGCAATCCCAAGCTTATCATTGCAGATGAGCCGACCACCGCGCTCGACGTTACCATTCAGGCACAGATCCTCGACCTTCTTCGCGACGTAAAGCAGAAGATCAACGGTTCTATCATGTTCATAACTCATGACCTCGGCGTCATTGCCGAAATGGCAGATTACGTTGTTGTCATGTATGCCGGTCGTATCATCGAAATGGGAACTGCGAAGGAGATCTTCGACAATCCGCTCCATCCGTACACCATGGGACTTCAAAAGAGTAAGCCTGCGGTCAACAAGAAGGTGGATAGGTTGTACAGTATCCCGGGCAGCGTTCCCAACCCGATAGATATGCCCAATTATTGCTACTTCCGTGACAGATGCGATAAGCGCTGCGCTATGTGCAACGGCGATTATCCCGAAATGATCCAGGTTAGTCCTACCCATAAGGTATCTTGTCACCTGTACGCGAAGGAGGATATAAATAATGGAAAACAATAATGCAACAGTACAAAACGACGTTATTCTCGACGTCAGACATCTGAAAAAATATTTCCCGGTCGCTACGAACTTCTTCGGCAAACCGATCAAGTTCCTTAAAGCCGTTGACGACGTCTCGTTCTCGGTCACAAAGGGTAAGACGCTCGGTATAGTCGGCGAGTCCGGTTGCGGCAAGACCACTATGGGACGTTGCATATTGCGTTTGCACGACATTACCGACGGTGACGTTATCTTTGACGGGATCGACGTAAAGAACCTTTCGCATGAGCAATTGCGTAAGATCCGACCGCAAATGCAAATGATTTTCCAGGATCCGTATTCGTCCCTTTCACCTCGTCTTCCCGTAGGCGAGATAATAGGCGAGGCGGTACTTGCTCACAAGCTTGTCGACCCGGTGGACTACAAGGATTATATTTTGGATATCATGCAAAAGTGCGGACTTCAAACTCACTACTACGAGCGTTATCCGCATGAGTTCTCGGGTGGTCAGCGTCAACGTATTTGTATTGCGAGAGCGCTTGCGCTCAATCCCAAGTTGGTTATATGCGACGAGCCTGTATCCGCGCTTGACGTTAGTATCCAGGCGCAGATAATCAACTTGTTGGAGGATCTGCAAAAGAGCTTCGGACTTACTTATGTGTTCATTTCGCACGACTTGTCGGTCGTAGAGCATATTTCCGACGAGATCGGCGTTATGTATCTCGGTAGCATGGTCGAAAGCGGCGATAAGTCCAAAGTTTATGCTAATCCTTTGCATCCGTACACCAAGGCGTTGTTCTCGGCAGTACCTGTGCCCGATCCCAACGTAAAGATGAACCGCGTTGTGCTTAAAGGCGACATTCCTTCTCCGGCAAATCCGCCAAAGGGATGCAAGTTCCATACAAGATGCAGCTATTGCATGGATGTATGCAAGGAAGTTGCGCCTGTATACAAGGAATACGAGCCCAATCACTTCTGCGCTTGCCACTTGTACAGTCAAGATTAACAATTTCAATAAAAAGTGTGGGCGGACTTATTCCGCCCATATTTTTTCATTACGCAACTTATCGACGTTATTACGAATGCGTAAATGGACAAAATAAATTTATATAGTATAAAATCGACTTAAAGACAAAGGGAAATTATGTGTTTTAGAAAGAAAAAAAAGGTTTACGATGACGACGATGGCAGAACTATCGCGAACATGAATGTTGACGGAATGCGTTGGTATAATCCCAAAAAGGAAGAGGAAAACGAAAAAAAACGCAAAGTCAAGGAGTTAAAGGTTTCGCGTAAGGAAAGGCGAGCTATGATACTCGGCGCATACCTTGCTTATCTTCCCGCGTTTTTATGTATTTTGTTTGGATTTACCATTGTAGCGCTTTTGTTGTGGCTATTATGGTAGAAATTTTTCGTTGCTGTTTTGGCTTAAAAATCCGTTGACAAAACGCAAAGGAAAATATATAATTAAGAAAATAACTTTCAAGGTTGAAAATCATGAAACACATTGATATAAAAAAATTATTCGACGGTTCGCTCGTAGGTCAAAATGTTACCGTTTGCGGTTGGATTCGCACTTGCCGCGATTCCAAAAATATGGCTTTTTTGGAAATAAATGACGGTACGTCTCTTAAACACCTTCAAGTCGTAATAGATAAGTCGGTCACCAAAGGCTACGAAAATTGTACCGCGCTCGGTAGCGCCATAAAGGCGGAAGGAACTCTTGTAAAGGCAGTTTCGGGTAACGGCGTCGAAGTCAATGCCCAAACAGTTACTTTGCTCGGTGATTGTCCTGCCGACTATCCCATGCAAAAGAAGCGACACAGCATGGAGTTTTTGCGTACCATTCCGCACCTTCGCGTGCGAACAAATACTTTCAACGCCATGCTCCGAGTACGCAGTGTGCTTTCGTATGCGATACATCGATATTTTCAGCAAAACGGTTACGTTTACGTGCACACTCCGATCATCACGGGTAGCGACTGCGAAGGCGCCGGCGAAGTATTCAGAGTAACCACTCACGATTGGAACGACTCATACAAAACTCAAAAGGAATATTATGACAACGATTTCTTTGGAAAGAAGGCGGGGCTTACCGTTTCGGGACAGTTAGAGGGCGAAATGGCGGCTATGGCAATGGGCAAGATATATACCTTTGGACCTACGTTCCGCGCCGAAAACAGCAATACCACTCGTCATGCGGCGGAGTTTTGGCAGATAGAACCCGAAGTCGCGTTTGCAGAGCTTCCCGATATCATCGAGATCGCCGAGGAACTCATCAAATACATTATAAACGCCGTTTTGACAGAGTGTCCCGACGAAATAGCTTTCTTTGACGAACGCTTTGAAAAAGGGCTTAAAGATAAGCTTCAAAAGGTGGTCGAGAGTGAATTTAAGGTGCTCGATTATACCGACGCTATCGATATTCTCAAAAAATCAGGCAAACAGTTCGTTTATCCGGTAGAATGGGGTTGCGATTTGCAAACCGAGCACGAGAGATATATCACCGAGGAAGTGTTCAATAAGCCGGTCTTTGTTATAAATTACCCAAAGGATATAAAGGCGTTCTATATGAAGCAAAATCCCGACGGCAAGACCGTTGCCGCTACCGACTTGCTTGTGCCCGGCATAGGCGAGATAATCGGTTGCAGTGAGCGTGAAACCGATATAGCCAAACTCACGCAAGCTATGGTGCAAAGACATATCAAGGTCGAAGAATATCAAAACTATATGGATCTTCGCAAGTTCGGCGCTTGCCCGCATAGCGGTTTCGGGCTCGGACTCGAACGTATCCTTTTGTATGTGACGGGACTGGGCAATATTCGCGATGTACAACTCTTCTCGCGTACAGTAGGCGACTTGAAATAAAATAGGGCAATTGTTTTTGAAGCTTCATGTGATCTGCATGGAGCTTTTTTTTGAACGGCATTTTTGGTATTACATCCACTTCTTGCCATGAGTCGATGCGCGCACGTTATGCTCGAAAATTAAAGCGATATAATTAACAAAATTGCAAGTTGTTACACTAAAAACAACATCTGATTTAACGCTATAGACAACATGGATTAGCTTAATCTGTGTATCTATAAAGAAAAAACACATTGATAAAAAGAAAAATATTATTGCATTGCAGTGAAAATAAGTTGCTATATATGTCGAAATCTGTTATATTATTTGGCGCAAAAGAGAAAAGAAATATTGGATTTTATGGATAAATTGAATATCGATGAAGACGATAATGAAGACG
>CANQUR010000081.1 GCA_947627075.1 uncultured Clostridia bacterium | reverse complement strand
CCATGGAGCTCCTTCAGAACATCGACAACGACATCGCCAACGTGATGATCTCCGGCGGCAACGCTTACGCCATCCAGTACGCCGACGTCATCACCGACGTGTCCCTCACCTCCAGCCGGTTCGTGAAAGCCAGCGAGACCATCCCGTTCATGGGCATCGTCCTCCACGGGTCCAAGGTCTTCACCGGCACCGCGACCAATATGGAAGGCGACGTCAACGAGAGCATCCTTCGGGCCATCGAGAACGGCGCGACCATGTCGTTCATCCTCTCCTATGAGAACACCAGCCGTCTGAAGGAAGACAACCTCATGAGCAAGTATTACTCCGTGGCATACGACATCTGGAAAGAAGACGTGGCGAGATACTACACCACTCTGAACGACGCTACCAAGGACCTCCAGACCTCCTACATCGTGGACCACGAGTTCCTGACCGACGCGGAACGGATCCCGGACGAGGATGAAGCGGAAGCGGACCGGATCGCGGCGGAGGAAGCGGCTCTTGCGGATACCGAATCGGCAGAGGCAAAGGCGGAAAGCGCGGCGAGATAGACGGCAAATCCGTCATAACTTCGCGTTACCTTCAACATGAATTTGACTGCAAATAATCCGCTAAAAAACGCGGCGATAAAGCCCGTCAAAAGCGGCAAAAACGGCACCGACGATATTCCTTCGGTCAATAAGTCGATTGCGGCAGAGGCAATTATTATGGGGATCGAGAGCAAAAAGCTGAACGATACCGATTCTTCTTTTTCGTTGCCGAGCATGACTGCGGTCGAAACCGTCGAGCCGCTTCGCGAAATGCCGGGGATCACGGCAAGCCCTTGAACTATGCCTATGATCACGGCGTCGAAGGTATTTACTTCCTTTTTCTTTGGCTTAATAAAACCGCTTACAAGTAGCATTATCGCGGTAATAAGAAAGCAAATGGCAAGAAAACTTCCGCTCATCATGGGCTCTATAAGGTCGCCCAAAGCAAAGACCACAAGGGCTGAAAATATGGTCGCCAAAATCAACGGCAACCACTTTTTGGGCGCGCGTATTGTATCGTAAATTCGCTTTCGCATGACTATCACTACGGCAATTAGTGTCGCAAGATGAAGCACAAGAGTAAAACTCAATTCGCTTTGCACTCCCATAATGCGCTCTACAAGCAAAATATGACCGCTACTCGATATGGGCAAAAATTCCGTCAAGCCTTGAACGATACCTATAATAAAAGCTTCCAAAACATTCATACTTAAATATATGGGGGCAAAGCTTTCCTTATTCATCGCCCTTTTTTGGGGAGGAAGGTGGCTCGAACAAAGTGAGCGACGAATACTCCGCTTCGCTCCGTGGCGTTCGTCGCTTCGCTCCTCGGCTGAGGAGGGCATTCGCTCGGTCGAGATGAAAGGCTTCCCCTTTTTGTAAAAGGGGAGGCTCCGATATAAGGGGTCCCCGAAAATGCTTGCATTTTTGGGGAGAGAAGCAACAAGCGAAAAGGACTCGTTTTCGAACAAAGCGAGGAAACAGTCCAACAAGCGCCCGTTGCGACGAGGTGGTGAGGATTTATTATATAATATAAGACCCTCCACACCGCCTTTCGGCGGAGCTCCCCCCGATATGAACTTTTTTCGTTTTAACTAACTTATTCGCGGGGGAAGCCTTTCATTCGGTCAATCGCTCATTGAGGAGCTACGAATAAAAAATCAGGTCGTCCGTCAAGCCTTCCCCCAAAGGGGTGAAGGCTTTCAATAGGCAAGTCGCTCATGTTGTTCGCTCGGCAGAGGAGAACAAAAAAAACACCTTATGAAAGGCTTCCCCTGCGTAAAGCGCAAGATGAGAAAATAAAAGCAATTATCGGGGGAAGCTCCCGCGTAGCGGGTGATGAGGGTTTTCCAATATTAAATATAAGACCCTCCACACCGCCTTTCGGCGGAGCTCCCCCCGAAATGAGCTTTTTCGTTTTAACTAACTTATTCGCGGGGGAAGCCTTTTATTCGGTCAATCATTTCATACTTTCAAGGATATTCAACAAAATTTTCCAATATCCGCATAAGAATACCGAATTGCTTGCCATTTTGAGGGATATTGTGCTATACTTATAGTCAATTCAAGAAAGGATGTAAACGATATGGCAACTGTAGAAATCGTTATGGGCAGCAAAAGCGACTTTGACGTCGCACTGCCGGCAATCAATATTTTGAAGGAATTCGGCGTCGATTTTGGTGTGCACGTTTTGAGCGCGCACCGTACTCCCGTCGAGGTGACCGAGCTCGCTTCTTCGGCGGAAAAAAACGGCACAAAGGTATTTATTGCCATTGCGGGCAAAGCCGCTCATCTTGCGGGCTTTATCGCCGCAAACACTTTTTTGCCCGTCATCGGCTTACCGGCAAAGAGCTCGTTTATGGACGGCATGGACAGCTTGCTTTCTACCGTCATGATGCCGAACGGCGTGCCCGTAGCTACCGTTGCGGTAGGCGGCGGACTCAACGCGGGTCTGCTTGCCATTCAAATGCTGGCTCTATCCGACGTCGCGCTTAAAAACAAGCTCAAAGCTTACAAGGCGAAGATACATGACGACGTCATCGAAAGCAACAAAGAGATAAAATTCTAAAAAGAGGTCTATATATCATGGAAAAACGTCAACAGCTTTACGAAGGCAAAGCAAAAAAGGTATTTCTTACCGACGATGAAAATATGTTAATCGTCAGCTACAAGGACGACGCTACGGCATTTAACGGCTTGAAAAAGGGACAAATTGCCGGCAAGGGCGTGGTTAATAACCGTATGTCCAATATGATGATGCAGCTCCTCGAAAAGGAAGGAGTTCCCACTCACTTCATAAAGGAGCTGTCCGAAAGGGAGACTTTGGTAAAAAAGGTCAAGATCGTGCCTCTCGAAGTCATCATTCGCAATGTATCGGCAGGCTCTTTTGCAAAGCGTTACGGAGTCGAGGAGGGTATCCCTTTCGACGAGCCCACCATAGAATTTTCCTATAAATGCGACGAGCTCGGAGATCCGCTCATCAACTCTTATCATGCGCTCGCATTGAAGCTCGCCACAAAAGAGGAGATCGAGACCATAAAAAAATACGCGTTCAAAATAAACGACGTATTAAAAGCGTACTTCCTTAAACTCGGCGTGCGTCTTATCGACTTTAAGCTCGAATTCGGACGACTTTCGGACGGGACTATTGTGCTTGCCGACGAGATCTCACCGGACACTTGCCGTTTTTGGGACGTCAAAACGGGCGAAAAGCTCGACAAAGACCGTTTCCGTCGTGATTTGGGCGGCGTAGAGGAAGCTTACAGCGAAATGTTCAAAAGAACAATGGGAGAAAAGGCATGAGCGGAGTAATTGTTCCCGCAAAAAAATTGAACGAGGAATGCGGCATTATAGGGATCAAAAGCAAGCAAAAAAAGGCGCTTGCCTATGATGTGTATTACGGACTTTTCGCGTTGCAACACCGCGGACAGGAAAGCGCCGGTATTGCCGTATGCTACGATAAACGCAAAATTAATTATTACAAAAAAATGGGGCTCGTAAACGACGTCTTTGAAGAGGAAAATCTCAACGCTTTTCCGTTCGGCGATTGCGCCATAGGACACGTCAGATATTCCACTACCGGATCGAGCAATGTCGTGAACGCTCAACCCGTCGTCTTTTACGGCAGGTTCGGACGCATGGCGGTCGCTCATAACGGCAATATCATCAATTGCGACAGCCTCAAAAGCGGCATGATGAAAAAAGGACACGTGTTCCAAAGTTCGATCGACAGCGAAGTCATCGCGACGCTTATCAACCTCAACAGCGAGGACAGTTTGCTCGACGGCATAAAAAAGACATGCGCTATGCTCGAAGGAGCCTATTCGCTCGTCATCATGGCGGACGACAAGCTCGTCGCCGTTAGGGATAAATTCGGTTTCAAGCCGCTCGTTATGGGAAGGCGCGGCGACGACATAATTTTTGCCAGCGAAACTTGCGCGCTCGATTCGCTCAATGCCGAATTCGTTCGCGATATTTTGCCCGGCGAGATCGTGACCGTCGACGAAAATCACGAGATATCGAGCACGTTTATGCCTAATATCGAGCGTCATTCGTGTATTTTCGAATATGTATATCTCGCTCGCAGCGATTCCACTATCGACGGCAGAACGGTGTACGACGCGCGTTATGATTGCGGCAAATACCTCGCCGAGCTCTTTAAAATTGACGCCGACGTCGTGGCGGGAGTACCCGATTCGGCGATCGTCGCGGCTCGCGGTTACAGCGAAAAGACGGGTATTCCGCTCGTGGACGCGCTCAGCAAAAACAGATACGTGGGCAGAACGTTCATTCAGCCCTCGCAAGCGCTTCGCGAAAACAGCGTGCGTGTAAAGCTAAACGCGATAAAGAACAACATAAACGGCAAAAGGCTCGTGCTTATCGACGATTCGATAGTACGCGGCACCACCTCGAAGAAAATAATCGGCTTGCTTCGCGAAAGCGGCGCAAAGGAAGTTCACATGCTTATAGCGTCGCCCGTGGTCAAATATCCGTGCTTTTTCGGCGTGGATATGGAGTCGCGCGACAAGCTGATAGGTGGATACCGATCCGAAGAGGAGATATGCAAGCTGATCGGAGCGGACAGTTTGCACTATTTGCCGCTCGAATATCTTATAAAGGCCTGTAAGGGCAATAAATGTGATTTTTGCGCCGCGTGCTTCGACGGAAATTATCCCGTCGACGTCGAAAAATACAATTGCGGCAAATTCGTTTTGGAGGTTTAACTATGGCAATCGATTACAAGACCGCCGGCGTGGATGTTGAGCGCGGCTATGAAGCAGTCAAACTCATGAAAAAGTACGTCAAGGAAACGTACGACGGCAATGTGCTTGGCGATCTCGGCTCCTTCGGAGGCTTCTATGCCCTCGGAGAAGGCGACGACGCAGACGTTTTGGTGGCGGGCACCGACGGAGTAGGCACAAAGCTCAAATACGCGTTTGCTTCCGGAAAGCACGATACCGTGGGTATCGACTGCGTTGCCATGTGCGTCAACGATATCGTATGTCAAGGCGCAAAGCCGCTCATTTTCCTCGATTACATCGCGCTCGGCAAGCTCATCCCGCAAAAGGTAGCCGATATAGTGAAGGGCGTATCCGAGGGTTGCAAGCAGGCAGGCTGTGCGCTCATAGGGGGCGAAACCGCCGAAATGCCCGGCTTTTATGACGGCGACGATTATGATATGGCGGGTTTTTCGGTCGGCATTGTAAAGAAAAACAAGATCGTCAACGGATCTCGCATAAAGGAAGGCGACAAGCTTATAGGGTTGAGGTCGTCGGGAGTTCACAGCAACGGTTATTCGCTCGTGCGCCAACTCTTTAAGCCGGACGACAGCTTGTTTGAGTTCGACGAAGAACTCGGAGCAAAGCCGGCGGACGTGCTTCTCACGCCCACTCGTATATATGTAAAGACCGCGCTTGCGCTCATAGATAAGTGCGATGTGCTCGGCATGGCGCACATTACGGGCGGCGGATTTATAGAAAACATTCCCAGGATCTTGCCCGAAGGCTTGGCGGCGAAGATCGACAGAACTTCATACGAAATTCCGCGCATCTTCAAGGCTATCAAGCGTCGTGCGGGCATAGACGATAACAAAATGTACAACACGTTCAATATGGGCATAGGACTCGTTATATGCGTGCGTGCGTCCGAAGAGGACAAGGCGCTCGAAACGCTCCGCTTGCTCGGAGAGGATCCCGTCAAGCTCGGTTGCGTAGTCAAGGGAAGCGGTGTGATATTATGAACATAGCCGTATTCGCGTCGGGCGGAGGCACGGATTTTCAATCGATAATCGACGGAGTGGAAAGCGGGCTCATAAGGGCAAAGATAAGCTTGCTAATTGCGAGCAAGCCGGACATATACGCCATAGAGCGCGCGAAACAACACGACATTCCGTATTACGTGTTCCGCAAAGGGGATCACGAAAGCGTCGAAGCCATGTATGACGAGATAATAGAGCTTTTGAAGAAAAACGACGTCGGACTAATCGTGCTTGCGGGCTACTTGACTATCCTTACTCCCAACATTGTAAAGGCGTATGAGGGCAGGATAATCAACATTCATCCCGCGCTGTTGCCCAAATTCGGAGGCGTGGGCATGTACGGAATGAAGGTCCACGAGGCGGTCATCGCCGCGGGCGAAAAGGAATCGGGTTGTACCGTCCATTATGTCGACTGCGGAGCGGATACGGGCAAGATAATAGCGCAGGAGCGGGTGATCGTCGATAAGGACGACACGCCCGAAAGCTTGCAAAAAAAGGTTTTGAGTAAAGAACACGAGCTGTTGCCGCGCGTTGTGGCAAGGCTCGTAGAGGAGATACAAGGATGAAAAAGAGGGCACTTATAAGCGTTTCGGACAAGACGGGGATAGTCGACGTATGCGTAAGACTTGTAAAGATGGGCTATGAGCTTATTTCCACCGGCGGCACCATGGCTGTCATAAAGGAAGCGGGCTTGCCCGTAAAGAATATAAGCGAGATCACAGGCTTCCCCGAATGTTTAGACGGGCGAGTAAAGACGCTTCATCCCGCAGTTCATGCGGGGCTTTTGGCTCTTCGCGACAACAAAGACCATATGGAGCAACTCAAAAAGCTCGGTATCGATACGATAGATGTGGTCATCGTCAATTTGTATCCGTTCAAGCAGACCGTAATGGCGGGCAAGAGCTTCTTTGAAGCGGTGGAAAATATCGACATAGGCGGTCCCACAATGCTTCGCAGCGCCGCCAAAAACTATCAAGGCGTAATAGTCATTACCGATCCGAAGGATTACGAGAAAGTGCTTGCCGAAATGGAAAACGGCGAAGTGAGTACGGATACGCGCATATATCTTATGTACAAGGTGTATCAGCATACGGCGGTCTATGATTCGATGATATCCAATTATTTGCGCGCAAAGCTTAATATAGAATATCCCGACGAGTATACGGTAGCTTACGAAAAGGCGGAACTGCTTCGATACGGCGAAAATCCGCATCAGACGGCGGCCTTTTATCGCGAGGCGATCCCCGTGCGCGGCGCTCTTTCGGAGGCGAAACAGCTCAACGGCAAACAGCTTTCGTTCAACAATATAAACGACGCAAACGGCGCTCTTGCGCTCTTGAAGGAATTTGACAGACCTGCTGCCGTGGCTGTCAAG
>CANQUR010000080.1 GCA_947627075.1 uncultured Clostridia bacterium | reverse complement strand
CACGCCCGGAAGATTGCCTATCTTTCCCGAAAGCGCCGATATCATTTCCTGCGACGCGTCGACCGCTATGCTTATGATACTTATATTACGCTCCTTGTAAGGCAAGCCCATACGACCTATGATCACGTGTCTGTATTCGTGCAAAATCGAATTGAGCTTATCGACAGACTCTCTGTTTTCGACTATTATGCCGATCACCGCCACTCTTGTTTCCATAATAATTTACCTCCTAAAAAAATGCTCCGCCTGAAAAAAGGGCGAAGCAAAATCGACTTTTTATCCCCTTTCTTTCGGATCGCTCCTCGCGTCAGGCAAGATTATTTTATATGCTTTTATCGATAATTATACAAGAATTCGTTTCTTGCATGATCATTATATATTATTGCTTGTCATTTGTCAACAGCAAACAGCTAATTTTACAAATTTTATCGAATTGCTCAATCCCGCCTTCCGCCGTCGTTAAGGTACATAAGTCCGAGGGTATGGGCGCCGCAATGAGAAGCCACCGTTCCGCCCGCTTGCGATTCGTAGATATGCTTTATACCAAACTCCTCGCACACTTTTTTCGCAACGGCGATCATCTCGGGAGTGGCGGTAGTATATACCACAAAGACGCAATTGGGATCGGGCTCATTGTACTCCGTCAAAAGCTCTCTGCAATATTGCTCCAAAACTCGAACAATATTCCCGCGATACTTTTTGTCATTGCCTATAAAGCCGTCCTTTATCATAATGCGCGGACGAATTTTCAAAAGATTGGCGCCGAGATACACAAGGCTGTTGCATCTGCCGCCCTTATAAAGATAGTCGAGCCTCTCGATCACCGAGCTCACTTGCACATATTTTGTCTTTTCGCGGACTTTTTCAGCTATTTCCTGTGCGTCAAGCCCCTTTGCGGCAAGCTCGCACGCATACAAAGCAAGCACTCCTATGCCGGTGGACAGTGTGCGACTGTCCACTACATATACATTCTTGAAGCGTTTTGCCACGTTTTCGGCGTTCTTTGTCGCCGAGGTCAGCTCGCTCGAAAGCGAAATGTGGACTATGCCGTCATAACTTTCGAGTATTTTCGAAAAATGTCTTTCGAACTCGTCCTCGTTGATAGCCGAGGTCTTGGGCAAAGTCTTTTTTGCGTCTGCACGCTCGAACAATTCTTCGGTAGGAAGGTCTCCGTCGTTAAACACTTCATCCCCTATATGGATATGATACGGCAAGATCTTTATATCGAATCGGTCTATGAAATCCTTGGGCAGATCGCACGCGGTTTCCGAACTTATTGCGATTTTCATATTATCTCCTTCCTGTAAAAATTAATTTTTTTGATCTTTTTTATCCGTCTTTTTCTTGCTATTTATTTGAGAACTGAATTTTTCCTTGACTGCGGTAAGTTCTTCTTTCATCGAACTCAACAGCTTGAACGGGAACATAAAGCCCGGCTTTTCTTTAAGATCGGTGACCTTATCGTAGATCGTCTCTTTGAGCTTTTCGAAATGCACGATGAGTTCATGCTCCTTGGCAAAGCGTCGTACTCGCGCGCTGATGTTGAGCGAATGTCCGAGGTCCACGAGGAATACTCCCATAAACACTCCGACCACGAACGCGAATTCTATATGGTGAACAAACCAGGCGACCGCTTCTATCACGTGCTCGTCTATAAAGAAGTAGAAGAATGCGGCGATAAGCAACCAAAAAAAGGAAAAGAGCGGGCAAATGATGCCTTGGATATTGCCCCACCTATCGCTGTAATCCCAAAGGCGTATTTTCATGCCCTTGATGAATATGAGCCCGGCTATATACTCTATGACCGTCATTGCCACACCCATTATCAAAATAATGATAAGCGCGTCCAGCCAATCGTATCCCGTCCTTATGGGAATGTTGGACAATCCGAAAAGCGCTACCACCCCAAAGCCGTATAACGGCAGATAAGGACCTGTAAGAAACCCGGGATTTATCCACTTTTTTGCCGTGAAAAATCGGCGAAAAAGCACTTCGAGCACCCACCCGAGCGTGCTTCCTATAAAAAACAAAAACAGCGCTACGAGCAAAATATCCGCAAAATTCATACTACTCTATCCTTTCTATTTTTTCACCTTGTAAAAACTCGGGCGCTTCTTCTTCCTCGGGCAATTCGAATTCATTATACAATCCCTTTTGTTCTTTCTCCGTGTCGGAAATGACTTGGATACTTTCGAGAAGCTGCTCATAATCGGGCAGGTCTTTTATGGATTCTATTTGAAAACGCTTGAGAAATTCATCGGTGGTGGCGTACAAAAGCGGCTTGCCTATCACGTCCTTGCGACCGACCACCTCGATAAGATTGTGATCGAGCAAGGTCTGTATGACATAATCGCAATTTACACCTCGAATACCTTCGAGCTCGAGCCTCGTGATCGGCTGTCTGTACGCTATGATCGCCACCGTTTCGAGAGTGGCGCTTGTAAGAGCCTTTTCCTTTATGGGATTTAGTACGGCAGATACGATTTCGGCATATTCGGGATTTGATGCAAATTGAATTTTGCCGTTATAGCTTATAAGACGTATGCCGCACTTATCCGAATACTTTTCCTTCAAACGCTTTATCGCGGCATTCAGTTCGGACTTTTGAAGCTCGAGACTATCCATAAGATCTTCGAGTTTAAGTCCGTCGCCGGATACGAAAAGAAGCGCTTCGAGCGCATTGTCGAGTTTTTCTATTTCCATTATAAAACCGCCTTATGTATTATGATGTCTTGAAAAAGCGAATCCTGTCTTGCCGTGACCTGTTGATTTTTTATGAGCTCAAGCACAGCCTGAAAGGTAGTTATGACCTCGCTTTTCGTATAATCCTCATCGAATAGCTCGAAGAACGAAACCTTTTCCTTCTTTTCGAGCTTGCCCTTTATTATGTCCACCATTTCGGCAACGGTGAACCTATCCATTACGATATGACGCTCTTTTTTAAGTTCCGCCCTTTCTTCGAGCTTGACGAGCATTTTTTTAAGCGCATCCATAAGTCCGTCTTTATTCATATCCGAAATCACAAGTCGCGGTTTTCCCACCGACGGATCGGGCTCGCGATAAAAGATATCCTCCGTTTCGGTCGTCTTCATCTTTTGAGCAGCTTCCTTGTAAAGAGCATAAAGTTTGAGTTGCTGTTTAAGCGCCTTTTCTTCGTCTACAACGTCGGGCTCGGGCTCGGGCGGCTTGGGCAATAGCGATTTGGACTTTATTTCGAGCAAAAGCGCCGCCATGGATATGAATTCGGATGCCTTATCGAGGTCTATCGAATCTATATCCTTCATAAGTTCGAGATATTGCTCGGTTATGAGCGAAATTTGCACATCTTCGATACTCATCTTTGATTTTCTTATAAGGAACAACAGCGTATCGAGCGGACCTTCGAAATCATTTAATTTGAATCTGTATGCGTCCTTGTCCTCTTCGTATCCTTCCTCGGAAAAAAGCTTTTCATAATCGGACATAATCTATATTCCTCCGAGAATGAGCGTCCACAGCCGAGTAAAGCCTGTATGCACAAGCTGCGCCGTATAGGTAAAATATACGTCGAGCGGGCTGAAATAAAACGGAACGTTGAGTCTTGATACGATCACATCGACTATGACGAATGCGATCAAAATATATTGACCGTAATTTCGCAAAAACCTTATTACCGAATTTTTGCGACGGCAGAGTGCGTCTATAAGGTTGAAACCGTCGAGCGGAAAAAGAGGAAGCAGGTTGAAAAAGCAAAGTACGATATTATAAAAGCTCAAATAGAAAAAGAACAGCGAAAGCATCAAAAGTCCTATCGCGCCGTTCGACTTTATATAGAGCACGTTCATAAGCACGTACAATCCCGATGAAATAAACGAGATAATGAGGTTTGTCGTTACGCCCGCTATGGAAACAAGTATGCAACCTTTGCGATAATGCTTGAAATTATACGGATTGACGGGCACGGGCTTTGCATATCCGAACCCCACAAAAAGCAACATTATCGCCCCTATGGGATCGAAATGCTTCAACGGATTGAGCGAAAGTCTGCCGTTGACCTTTGCCGTGTCGTCGCCGTTCCAATGCGCGACAAGACCGTGAGCTACCTCGTGCAAGGTTATCGATAGCATCAGCGCGAGCGCCAAAACGATGAAAACAATGATCCTCCATCCAAAGTCGAGTTCGGAATTTCCAAATAAAATGTTTAACATACAAATTACATTATAACATTTTTTACCGATATGGTCAATAAAAAACGCGTCCTCTTTTTACAAATAGAACGCGCATTTTTTATAACAATATATAATATCGGCTATACTTTTACCAGCTGCTTACGAGTTCGTCGAGGATATCCTTGAATCCTTTTTTGTCTACGTCTGACATAGCCACGATATTTATTTCCTTTTGAGCCTCATTATCCACCAAAACAGTGACTTTTCCGACAATATCGCCCTTTTTTACGGGTGCGGGAACATCGCAAATATCGAACTCGCAACGCACGTCTTTGCTCTCGCCTTTTTTGGTAAGAACAAAATAATCTTCTTCCGGAGCGCATTCGACGCTTTTTTCCTTTCCGTTTCGCACTTCGGCAAAGCCGCAACCGTTATCCTTATAGACAAATTGTTTGGTTTCGTAGCTTGCAAACGCGTTGTTCAACATAGCCGATACTTGTGCGTTTCGAGTTTTGGAGTCGGACGCGCCTATGACGACCGAAATAAACCTCGTATTGCCCCTCTTTGCCGTTGCCGCAAGGCATGAAAGCGCCTCGGAGGTAAAGCCCGTCTTTCCTCCGTCACAGCCGTCATAAAATCTTATAAGCTTGTTTGTGTTGGAAAGTTGCGTTATTCTGCCGCTCGGATGCACAAAATCGAACATCCATACGCCCGAGTAATCGAAGAATTTTTCATGCGAAATAAGTTCTCGAAACATTTTGGCAACATCGATCGCGCAACAATATTGATTAGGAGCAGGCAAACCGGTACAGTTTACGAAATTGGTATTTTCCATTCCGAGTTTACTTGCCTTGTCGTTCATACGCGACACAAAGTCGGGCACACTGCCGGCAATGTGCTCTGCCATGGCGACACAAGAATCGTTTGCCGACGCCACTACAATGCTCTTTATAAGTTCGTCCGCTTTATAAGAGCATCCCGCGTCCAAAAACGCTTGAGAGCCGCCCATACTCGAAGCGTTTTCGCTGACGGAGATCTCGTCCTCTACGCTCAAATTGCCCTTTTCGATTTCGTCGAAAATTATGTCGAGCGTCATGATCTTTACCATGCTTGCGATCTGCAAACGCTTGTCCTCGTCTTGCGTATACAATACCTCGCCCGTTGTGGCATCCATCAACAGCGCCGCCCTTGCCTTATACGTTCCGTCGGCATGGGCAAACGAAAGTCCATTCGTCAGCGAGATCGCAATTACGAGCGCAAGCGCCAATACTAAAGTTATCCTTGATTTTTTCATTTTTCCTCCTTTTATGCCGATCGAAGCCAATCGGCGTATATAGCATATCCCTTGGTGGGATCGTTTACAAGCACATGAGTGACCGCACCCACGATCTTTCCGTTCTGCATAAGCGGACTGCCGCTCATGCCCTGCACTATACCTCCGGCAGTCTCAAGCAATCTCTTGTCGGTGATCCTTATAAGCATGCTCTTTTGATTAGGGCGATCCTGTTTTATCGCTTTTATGATCTCGACCTCGTATGTCGACACGCCGGCGCCTATGTCCGTTATTATATAAGCTTTTCCGGGCATTACTTCGTCACGAGTTCCGAGCGGGATCCTTTCTCCTTCAATGCGTTTATAAAGCTTGCCGAATATTCCGTGATCGGAGCCAAGAAAAATTTCTCCTATGGGCTCGCCCTTGAGTGTGGCGCGGATCTCGCCCGGATCGTTACGCTTGCTCTTTGTCACTCCCATAAGTTCGCATTCGTATACCCTTCCGCCTCTTATCGGCAGTTCGGAACTTGCTATGGGATCGGTTATTCCATGTCCGAGAGCAACGAACATTCCGTTTTCCTTAACAAAAGTTACGGTTCCCACTCCCGCCACGGTATCTCGAAGTTCCACTCCGAGTTTATACAGCCCGCTACCGTCCTCTATATAAGGCGTTACGGAAATTTGCAGTTCTCTGTCGTCTCGCATCAAAGTCAATATCATTTCCGTACCGTCGCCGCCATTTATCTTATCCAAGATCTCGTCGCAACCGCTCACCTTATTTCCGTCTATCCCGACTATCATATCGCCCCTTTTCAGCTTATTGCAAAGACTTGCATTCCCGACCGAGGTCTTTACGATGCCTACGTCGTCTATTATGGCTCCGTCAATGTCAAGTATCATCGCCACGGCAAATCCACCCGGAATGACCGTTGTTTCTGCGTGACATATACAGAAAGAAGGGACCGTAAAAACGGCTATCAATAAAGCGAAAATACAGCTCCACACCCTTCTCCTACTCATAGAATTAGTATCCGATAATTATATGATTTTATGCAAAATAAATAAAAATTTTAGATCCATAAAGACACGAGAAAACGCGCACAGCGATTTACTTGTCGCCATGCGCGTTTTTATGATCCGCTCGAAAGAGCGTTAGTTTTTTATTATTTGCGTTTAGTACGTACAAATTCGTTGCCGTACGGAGTACGACGATAATAATCCAATCTATCGCTATATTCGTAAACAAGCATATTGGGATCTTCTCGTAATCTGAAAATATGCGGCTTTTCATCCGTCGCTCGAGCAGGCTCGGGCTGACTATCATAGCCGTTTTGCGGCATATTATAGTTCGGCGCATTATACTGCTGTTGTGGCGCTCCATAATTCGGCGCGCTGTATTGTTGTTGCGGCGCTCCGTAATTCGGCGCATTATACTGCTGTTGCGGCGCTCCGTAATTCGGCGCGTTGTATTGCTGTTGCGGCGCTCCGTAATTCGGCGCGTTGTATTGCTGTTGCGGCGCTCCATAGTTCGGCGCGTTATATTGCTGTTGCGGTGTTCCGTAATTCGGCGCGTTATACTGCTGTTGTGGCGCTCCGTAATTCGGCGCGTTATATTGCTGTTGTGGCGCTCCGTAATTCGGCGCGTTATACTGCTGTTGCGGCGCTCCGTAATTCGGCGCGTTATACTGCTGTTGCGGCATCGAATCCGTAGGTCCAAATGAATTTCGCGTTCCCAAGCCATCCTCATAAG
>CANQUR010000079.1 GCA_947627075.1 uncultured Clostridia bacterium | reverse complement strand
GGTAAGATCTTTTCGGACCAACTCGGAGAAAACGAGATAACGCTTGCGGATACCGTCGATCCTGCCGTTGGACATGCGCACGGAGATACCTGGGAGTCCGACAATAGCTATCATTGGCAGATCGCGACTTGCGAGGAGCATTCGGGTGAAGAAGTGAACAGAGATCTTCATGTTTTGGACGAAAACGGACATTGCAAGATCTGTGGCAAAACCGATATAACGGCAAATACCGGAATAAATTTTACCGACAGCGATGACGGCAACGGCTATCTTGTTTCAGGATTGGGTTCAAGTTCTTCAGTCAAGGATCTTGTCGTTCCGGCTTTTTATCGAAATAAACCGGTTGTAGGAGTTGCTTTAAGCGCATTTTACGACGTGCAAACGGATGCGAGTACGGCGCCTAATCTCGAAAGCATAATTCTTCCCGAAGGCGTTAAAAGTATAGGACTCGCTGCATTCGGCAAATGTGGGACTTTGAAAAATATTTCTTTGCCCGATTCGTTGGAAATAATAGACGATTATGCATTCGACTTTTGTTCCGCCTTGGAAAATATCTCCATTCCCGACAAGATCCAATATATAGGCGAACAAGTCTTTCGTGATTGCAACTCGCTTAAGGAAGTAAAATTCGGCTCGGAATTGTTGGAAATAGGGGATGCGGCATTTTATGGATGTACCTCGCTCAAAGAAATTATATTGCCCGAAAAATTGGTTTCGATAGGCAACAATGCTTTTCAAAATTGCCCGTCTATAAAGAATATTTATATTCCCGAAAATGTGGCAAAGCTCGGCATGAATTTATTTGTAGGTGATAACGATGTGGAATCGTTGACAATACCTTACCTGGGCTTCAGTCGAGGAGAAAATTATCCGCTCGGATTTTTGTTCGACAGTAATTTCTTTGTCGAAGGTTCAAACGGTTCCATCACTCAAAAAGATCCGGATGTAGTCAATGCGAGTGTTCCAACTACATTGAAGACGGTAAATCTTACAAGTTCCGCATATCTACCCGATTATGCGTTTATCAATTGCAATTCGCTTGTAAACGTTTCCATTTCGTCGAACCTTGTTACCATGGGATACAATGCATTCAAGGGTTGCGAAAATTTGCAATATTATATAAATAACGGCGGTAAGTATATCGGAAATAAGGATAATAATTATGTTGTGCTTGTCGACGTCGAAAACGACGATTTCGGTTCTTTCGAGATCAACGAGGGCACTCGAGTTATTTTAGACGATGTGTTTACGGATTGCGAGAATTTGCGAAGCGTCGAATTCCCGAATTCTTTGGTCAATATCGAAAGGGGCGTATTCGACGGCTGCTTGGATATGAGATATAACGAGTATGAAAACGGTCGTTATCTCGCTAATGGCGATAATGATTACTATGCATTCATAAGACCTATAGATACCCGAGTAAGTTCGTTCAAGCTTCACGACAACACAAAGATCATAGCCGGCGGCGCATTTGAGAGTTGTGGCAGACTTACCGACATCTATGTGCCCGAGGGAGTTGTCGGAATAGGCAGAGCGGCATTTTCAAATTGCTATAGCCTCACCGAACTTATTCTTCCCAACGGCATAAAAGGTATGGGAAGCAACTTGATTGCCAATGACTATGAACTCAAGAACTTTGAGGTAGGCAACGGTATAGAGGCAATAGGAAGCGAATCATTTGCAAATTGCGTGAATCTTGTCTATGCCACAGTACCGGCTACCGTTACCGAAACTTTGCCTATGGATGTTGTAAAGATCCTTACGGTCAAGGGTGGAGGAGAGATCATTCAAGGTGCGTTTGAAAATGCTGTAGCGCTCGAAAAACTCATTGTAGACGAAGGTGTTTACGGAATAGGAAAGGGAGCTTTCAACGGTTGCGGCAATTTGAAAGAGGTCGTAATAGGCGATTCCGTCGAATATATCGAAGAAAGCGCGTTTGACGCGTGCCGTCGCTTGGAAAAGGTTTATTTCGGTACAAATGTAAAGTTGATAGTTCCGTCGGCTTTCGGTTGGTGCAATGCGCTTACTACCGTTACTGTTTCACCGGAAAACAAAACTTTGCATAGCAGTGGCAATTGCGTTATAGACACGCAAAGCAAGACTTTGGTTCTCGGCACGTGCAGATCGGTGATCCCGGGCGACGGTAGCGTCACCAGGATCGGCGAATATGCCTTTTATGCACATTGCGGCAACGGAACGGTTTCGACCGTAGGCGATCCGTATATTGTCGAAGGCGGTGAAAAGGTTACCGAGATATTTATTCCGAAAGCAGTAACGGAGTTCGGCATATATTCGTTTGCGTCGCTTCTCGATTGTGCCGTTATCAAATACGAAGGCGATCAAAACGCATGGAACGCCATAGTCAAGGTCACCAATTGGGATTATGATTTGGGCTTATATAGCGATGGTAATTATCCTGAGATCAGATATAACCAAACACGATAAAATTGTAAATGCAAATAAGAAAACGCACGGCTTGCCGTGCGTTTTTTACTGTTCTTGTCAATCGATCACGATTTTTAACTTAATTTCGTGTCTGAATTTTTCTTTGCCTATAGCAAGGTCATATATAATGGTTATAAGCCTCGAATCGTCTTTTGTGCTCTTTCTCGAGCGAACGGTGATCGGACTCGCCACAGCCGATATAGCCCCGAACGGAGTGGCGATCTCAAAGGCGTGCGGGCAATTTTCTTCAAGGATTATGGTATAGACGGGATCTTTTGTGCGCGTAACCGTCGCGACTCCTTTGCTGAACCCGATTATGCACGACGAGCCGTCCTCGTCCTCATATTCGGCGAAGTAGCCGTTGGGAGTGTCGTCCACCGTTCCCGAAAATATAGCCGTATAATCGTTATGCTCATCGAGCAAATATATTTTAGCAGCTTGTTTCATCATATCGATTATACAATTAATTTGGTATAAAGTCAAGAAAAATATGTATTATCACAATATTTCGGCACATACTAATTCGGGAGGAAAAGATGAAAACAACAGGTATAGTACGTAGACTTGACGAACTCGGAAGGATCGTTATTCCGCGAGAGTACAGAAGGTTATATAGTATAAATATAGGCGACCCTCTCGAGATCGTCGCCATGGAAAACGGAGATATAGTTATCAGCAAGATAAGTACGGAATCCGATCTTGCGGCTCTCGGTCGTTCGGCTTGCGAAAGCTTGGCTTCGGAATTTTCGTTAACCGCAGCCGTTTGCAATCTCAAGGAATTCACCGCAGGTGCCGGCGGCGGCAAGGGCGCCATAATAGGAAAGGAATTGAATCCCGAACTTATAAAGCAAATTCGAGATCGCAGGAGCGGAATAGGCAGCGGCATAAGTTACGGATTTGCGTATATGGCGTATGCGCCGATATTCGGTTCGAGCGATGTATTCGGCGGGATTTTTTTGTTCGGAGGAGTTCAGCCGGACGAGTCGAAAGTGGCATCGCTTAAGATCGCCGGCAAATTAATAGGAGATTCGCTGCAAAAATTTTGAAAAAACATATAAAATCGCTTGCATACAGTGCTATTTTTTGATATAATAACATGGTTATAAGCTCGGTTTTCGACTTATTTCAATGAAAAATTTGCGACGCATTTCGGCGTTGACAACAGAGGTGGATCGTTTTGAATCTTTTGGCATTGATCAATTTAATATCTACCACGCGTGACGTGATGATAGTTGTAAGAATAGTATGTATTGCGCTATTGGCGCTTCTCGGTATTGCGATAGTAATTTTGGTACTTTTGCAGCCTTCTGCTTCGGAAGGTATGGGCGCGATCTCGGGACAATCTTATGATTCGTTTTATTCGAAGAATAAGGTAAGTACGCCTGAAGGAGTTATGAAACGGCTTACCATTGTTTTCAGTATCGCAATGGTAGTGATAGCAATAGCATTTTTTGTAACTTCTATTTGGGTAGTATAACATTAAATTATTTTGGGCGCGTTGGCGCCCTTTTTTTATATGAAAAATAAAAACAGAAAAATCGAAAAGAGACGTGTAGGTTCCGTTGTAGGTATAGTTCGAGGCTCGGGGCGCGGTTTTGCTTTTTTGAGCCGTGAGGACGGCGAGGATATTTTCATTCCCGCAAAATGTCTTAACGGCGCTATGCACGGCGATACGGTCGAGGCGGACGTATACCTTGACCACTGCGAAGTAAAGCGCATAATCAAAATAGGCTTTACCCAAATCACGGGAGTATACGTTAAAGATATGCACGCAGGCAAAGTTCTGCCCGATAATCGACGTTTTGGCGATGCGCGTCACATCGGGGAATGCGCAAACGGGCGACAGAGTGGCGATAAGGCTATCTCATAAGGACCGCAGTAAGGGTGAAATTACCGCTGTGCTCGGCAAAGCGGGAACGCTCGAAGCCGATATAGCCGAAGTTTTATTTTCTTTGAATATAGAGGAATTTAGATACAAGGCGGTAAAGGAAGCCGAACTTAATGCTTCGCGTGATATATCGGTCGCTTCGAGGCGTGATTTTACCTTTCAGCCATGCTTTACTATGGACGGAGAGGGAAGCAAGGACTTTGACGATGCCGTTTTTGCCGAAAGGAACGGGAACGATTTCAGATTATATGTTCACATAGCCGATGTCGCGGAATATGTGCCGCTCCACAGTCACTTGGACAAGGCGGCTTTTGCTCGTGGCAACAGCTTTTATTACGGCGACAATGTTATTCCGATGCTACCCGAGGTATTATGCAACGACGTGTGCTCGCTTAATGAAAATGTGCCGCGCTATACTTTGTCCGCGATCATGGATATAAGCGCAGACGGCGATATAATGGGCGGAGAGATATGTGAAAGCGTTATTTGCTCGCATAAGCGCATGACTTATGAAATGGCGGACAAGGCGTTAAAGGGCGAAACCGACGAATACGATGAGTTTTTGCCCACTCTTCGCATCTTGCTTGAACTTCGGGATATCTTGAAAAAGAAGCGAGATCAAAACGGCAACATAGATTTTGATTTAGCGGAGCCGAAATTCGTCTTTAAGAACGGCGAGGTGATAAGCGCAAATAAGTCGCCTCGGCTTATAACTCATTCTATAATAGAGGAGTGCATGATCGCCGCAAATCGCTTCGTGGCAAAGAAGTTTTTCGATATAAAGGCGCCGTTTGTCTATCGCGAGCACCAACCTCCGCAAACCGAAAAAATAGAGGGGCTCAACGTCTTTCTTGCCGCGCTCGGAGTACGTGAAGTTTCGCCGATCTCGTCGGACATAGCGAAGCTTTTGCGTGAAGTGTCGCCCGAAAAGAGCTCGGCGGTAAGCAGAATGACGCTAAAAAGCATGTCAAAGGCAAAGTATTCCACTTCGTGCGAAGGCCATTTCGGACTTGCGCTTAAAGAGTATTGCCATTTTACTTCGCCCATACGCAGATACAGCGATCTTACCATACACAGAGTAATAAAATCGTATTTGCATGGAGAAGACCTCGATAATTACAGATCCGTAGTCGCCGAAGCGGCGACGCAGGCGTCCGAGCGCGAACGCGTTTGCGAAAAGGCAGAGAGGCGCATAGACGAGATATACATGGCGTCGTATATGGCGCGCTTTGTAGGCAAAAAATTCGTAGGCATTGTAAGCGGCGTTACCGAGTGGGGAGTTTATGTTGAGCTTGATAATACCGCCGAGGGCATGATAAAAGCGGAGTCGCTCGGAACCACAAAATTCGACGAGAGTACGGTAAGTATATCGATAAGTAGCGGAAAGACGATTCGCCTTGGGGACAAGCTCAATGTCAAGCTCATAAGTGCTACGAGCGGCAATATACTTTTTGAGCTCAATTGAAATTCGCTTGCAAAATATTTACAATAATGCTATACTTAATAAGTTAGAACTCAATGATATATAAAAGGACGGAATAATTATGAAGCTTGGAGTTGTCGGACTTCCCAACGTAGGCAAAAGCACACTCTTTAACGCCATTACCGAGGCTGGCGCCGAATGTGCAAATTATCCATTTTGCACCATAGAACCGAATGTGGGGGTAGTAGCGGTGCCGGATGAAAGACTCGAACACCTCGGTAAGCTGTATAATACGAAAAAGATCACACCCGCAGTACTTGAATTTGTCGACATAGCGGGGCTTGTAAAGGGCGCCAGCTCGGGCGAGGGACTGGGCAATAAGTTTCTTTCGCATATAAGAGAGGTGGACGCTATCGTTCATGTGGTAAGGTGCTTTGACGATAAAAACATCACTCATGTGGAAGATACCGTCGATCCCATAAGAGATATAGAGATAATAAATCTCGAACTTGCGCTTGCCGACCTCGAAACGGTGACAAAACGCAAGGAGAAGGCAGATAAACTCGTAAAGACGGGGGAAAAGAAGTATATCGAGGAAGCCGAGCTGCTCAAAAAGCTGTATGATTGTCTTGCAGAGGGCAAGTCCGTTCGCACTTTGCCGCTTACAGATAAAGAAAAGGAGCTCACGGCGTCATTCTTTTTACTTACCGATAAGCCTGTCATATACTGCGCTAACATAGGCGAGGCGGATATAGGCAAGGGCAATGAATACAGCCAACGCGTAAAGGATTATGCTGTGCGCGAAGGCAGTCAATGTATCGAAATATGCGCAAAAGTCGAGGCGGAACTCGCGCAACTCGACAAAGAGGATAGGGCGGTCTTTGCGGCAGAGCTCAATCTTGCCGAAAGCGGACTCGATCGCATAATAAAGGCGGGATACGCTTTGCTGGGGCTTATAAGTTATCTTACGGCAGGGGAAAAGGAAGTACGTGCCTGGACGATAGAAAAGGGCACAAAGGCGCCTCAAGCCGCGGGAAAGATCCATACCGATTTCGAAAAAGGCTTCATCCGCGCCGAAGTTGTCACGTATGACGACCTTATGGCTTGCGGCGGCTACGTTCAAGCGCGCGAAAAGGGAAAGGTCCGCAGCGAAGGTAAGGATTATGTAATGCAGGACGGCGACGTAGTTTTATTTAGATTCAACGTATAAAGGTGAATATGGATTATCTTAAACTGACAGAACAATATATTCTATCCAAAGCGATCGCTCCCGAAGCGGAAACAAGGGGGCTTTTGGTTTATTCGCAAGATATGGACAACGGCGACTGCTGTTTGCCGTGCTTTAAGTTGAGCAAGACAATGCGCCTTGCTCCGGTCGTTATCGCAAACAAATTTAAGGACGCCATGACCGATCTTCCCGACTTCATAGACAAGGTCGAAAGCGTAAACGGCTACCTTAATTTCTTTTTTAAGCGCACCGCCATGGCAAAGGACGTGCTTTGCGCGGTTTTGGAAAGAGGTGAAATTTTCGAAGCAAAGCCGCAAAACGGCAAGACCGT
>CANQUR010000078.1 GCA_947627075.1 uncultured Clostridia bacterium | reverse complement strand
CAAGAGCACGACGTTTTAGGCAACGCACGTGCAGCCCGCTCGTTTGAGTCCGTCTGTTCTCGAGGTCGACCGCCTTCAAATATGCAAGTTTTCCGTAATCCATAACCGCTCCTATCTGTCTATCATGTCAAAGGTAAGTTGCGGTCGCGAGATCCTCGGATCCGTCGACGCACAGTCTATGGTCATGCCGAATTTTCTGCCCGGTATATTTATTACGACTCTGCTCGGCTTATCGTCGCCCTTTACCTCAAACGTTTTTTCCTTGCCGTCGATATTGGTCTTTATCGAAATATCCGAGTCCGTATCGATATATAACACCTTCAACTTTTTCACTCTGCCGCTTCCGAGATCGGTTTGCGGCATAGTCCAACGTTTGGGAAAAGGGCATTTGCCTCCGTATGTGTTTATCGTACCTTTTTCTATTGCGTAAAGTTTATCGTCGGCATAAAAATCGCTCACGTCGTAGCCGCGCAAAAGCGTATAGCCGTTGCCGTCATATATGAGCACCGAATTGTTGACGTGATCTCCGTCAAATCCGTCACTTCCCTTGAAATTCGCTCGCAAGGCAAGGTAATATTTGCCCTCGTAATAGACACCTACCGAATTTTCGTCCGGCTCGAGAAGCTCATCGAGATTGGCAAGTATCCTCTTTGTCGATACTCCGTCAAAAAGATATATCCCGTCAGACGAGGCGAATATTACCCGATCGCCGCACAAAGCGATAGACTTTTCGAATATCCTGCCGCTCGTGACGTACAAATGACTTATCGAAAATTCCGATTGATTGGCATACGCCGTCAGTCTGCTTATGCCTCTTTCGCGGAAAATGTACACATAATTCAAAAACCCGAGCACCCTTATGAGCGCTCCGCGTTCATCGGCAAGCTCTATAAATCCGCCTTCGCTCATCTGTGCATTCCAATTTGTGGGATCGAGATCGTCCGAAAACCAAAGCGTATCCCTTTGATCGCTTGTGGTTACGAACATTCTCTCGTAATGCATCGCCATTGAAGTGATAAGAGGCGATGAACTAACGTAATAGGCGTCGTCGATCCCGTTCCAAACGACCATATTGTCCGATGGCGAGCAAATCAACATAACGTCCTCGCCGTATAGACGATATTTAATTGCCTTCGGAATGCCCGTAAGCGTAATCCCGTTCAGCTTTTCCGTCTTACCGTCCTCGGTCCGATAAAAGATCTCGCCTTTATTGCTGTACATAAGGTAATTTATTCCCGCTTCGTCCGATCTGAATGTCCATACCGCGTCGGCTTCAATGCCCGTATCCTCAAATCCTTTACACCCCTTTAGCGCACCCGAGGTAAAATCGAAGTTATAGCAATCGGCAGCCACCGACGGCGACAACACGCTTTGATCATATGCCGAATTCACTCCCGACAAAAAGTTATTTATGTTCACCCTGTGCGTGGGACGCTGTTTTATGCGAAGTCTGCTCATAGCAACCACCTTCGGCGCCCGACGCGCTTTTCCTTTTTGCCGCTCGCCAACCTCGAAAGCGTATCCTTGAACAATCCGTCGAAAGTGACGGCTTCCTCATAGAACCCCTTTACGAGCATATATTCCGAAGCTATGCCGTACGCGATGACGCGCGGAGTTATGAGCAACGATACGGGAACTTCGTCCTCCGCGCCCAGTAGTGAACAGCGAGTACAATATTTGACGATATGTTCGCCGTCCTTATCCACCTTTATGTAAGTAGGCAACAGTCTGAAATCGACCTTTTTATTTTCATGTCTTACTTCTATAACGTCGAAAACGGTCTCGTCGAGCAAAGAATACGGTATTTTTCCGTCCTTTGCCATGGCTTTTTTCTCTTGTATGAGCGGAAGATATTCCGAAGTTATCTCGTCAAGGCAATTATTCGCGCATAACAGCAACAACTTGTCGACGTCGGTGGGCGTTTGTTCCTTCAATACGTCGCCCAGTTCCAAAAGTTGCGCCGCCATCATGATACAATCCTTTAGCTTCATGCTCCCCCCTTGCTCAACGCCCTTTCGGCGCCGAGCTCTATTTTTTTGACCGTTTTTGCGGTCTCCTCCTTCAAAATGCGTCTATTGTCGCGTTCGGTTTCCTTCAACAATTCTTCGATACGTTCGCGCCTTGTTTTGAGCGCCCTCGTGATCGTCCTCTCGTCGAGGCAAGGACACGAAAAGCAAAAGGTATTGCCTTTGTTTCCCCTGTTGTGGATCTCGTATCGGGAATCCCGATACGAGTACACGACAAAGTAATCCCTATCGATCGCCGCAAGTCGACGCGCGATCCCGAAAAGATCGTTCTTTATTTCGCGATACGATCCTATCATAATATGTTCGTGAGCCTGCCTTGTCCGTTGGGTCGATCGCATATAAGGTCGCAGTACTTGACGAGCGTTGCGGTATATGTGGGCTTGTTTTGATTTTGACGCAATATCTTTCCGTTTTCGGTTTCGAGATAGCGCCAATCGCAAAGCTGATGCAACTTGAATACCGAGGTATCCAAGAAAATCATCTGTCCCTCGGGCACAAATCTATCGTACACAACGGGTATCCCGTTGAAGGAAAGCGTTTTGTAGCCGCCGTTGAGTTCCATGATGTCTATGTTGCGCTTGAAGCTTGCCATATACTCCTGATAAGCGTACTTTGCCTTTGCCGAGCAAGCGATATAGTCGATATTACTGCCGCTTATCATCTCGAGCTTGTCCACGAGCTTTTGCATGACGATCTCGTCGAGAGTATTGCTGTTTTCGCTCACCGAGTTAAGGAACGGATAATCCGATCGCTTGAGTCCGTACAAAGTTTCAGACGGAGAAAAGAGCGCGCCTATGCCTGTTATCTCCTTGTCCTTGCTCCCTTGGATATAGAGCGAATAATTTTCCGAGATACCCTCGTTCCATTCCGAAAGCGCGATGATGTTGGTGGAATAGTCGACCGAGGTGACCTTTACGCCGCTACTTATAAGCGAACCTTCGTCGCTGTACACGTCCACGATAAGCCCTACCGCAAGGTTGCGCGTGCTATCCACCTTTTTTGCAGCCGAATTGGTTATCTCGCAAAGCTTGCCGCTACCGTCGCCGTAAAGCATTCTGCCGAGGTTGAATCTCGAAGCTGTGAGAAGATCCTCGAGCTCGCTGTTGAGTAGGTCGGTAAACGCTCCTCTGCCGTCTGCGCTCGCCCTTATCGCCTTGTCGGATATTTCGATCTGACCGTAGAGGTTTTTGAGCGAGGTCACGAATTGCAAATAAGAAGTAGAACTCGCGGTAGGCAAGTTTCCGTCCTCATCGCCCGCTCCTATGCCTCCGTTAAGTCCGTATTTCGCCGCCTTGCGTATTTCTTTGCCCCATACATCCGAGGCGGTTTGTTCGATTTTTGCAAGCAAGGGGTTTACCTTTGTATTCAAAAGTTCGGTGACTGCTCCGAGATAGACTGTTTTTAATGCGTTTTCCGCACTGTTGATCGTTATCATTTGATTTCTCCTTTTTTAATATTTTATGATTTTGTCTGCAAGACGCTTTGCGTCCCGCAAAGTCTTGGGCTTATTCACGGGCGTAAGCGCACTGTATCCGCCTTGTCCCATAAGCGATACAGCCGACGGTCTTGAGAGCGCGGCAAGGTATTCGGCAATTATCTTGTTTTTTATCGCCGTGTTGTCCTTGACGAGCGACCACAGTTTGTCGTCGTCAAGCTCCAGCTCCTTCGTGAGCGCTTTGACCTTTTCCCGTTCTCGTTTCAATTGCCCGATGAGGGCGGATATCTTTCGATCACGTTCGTTCATTTTCTGCCTCCTTATTCAGCTTTTCATAAGCTTTATGGGAGCGTATGTGCTCCTCCATAACCGCTTTTAACTCCGGTTTTTTGGATACAAGCCTATCGAATTCGGAACTCAAAACGAATTTGCCGTGTTCTTCGATATGTATCTCATGATCGTCGAGTTCGTTGACCTCGGGCTTTGTTTCGCTTATGCTTAAATTTTCCTTTTGCGCTCGCGACGCATGAAGTTTATGACGATCGTGAGTGACCTCCCATCCGCCGTATCCGAGCACGTCGAGTATCTTGTAACGCATACTGTCGCTCAATCTTCCGTTCTCGTCATATAGAAGCCCTGCTCGCAAAAGTTCGAATATCATGTTTTGCTTTGCGGCTGCCGAGGTATTCATTTCATTTTCGGTGTCAAAGGCAATGTCGTCGCAACCTATATCGCTTGCGTTCCAGCTCAATACCTCGACTTCGCCTCCCTCTCCCACAGCTCTCATGACGCGTGGACAGGACGCAAATTGCTTGTATAGCCTCAAAATATGCTGTCCTATCTTTTTTGCGGCAAAACGTATGCTCTCGGCGGTAATGCTCAAGCGCGTATCGTCTTGTTCGAGAAGAAGTTGCAATGCCGTGCCGCTCGTTATAGAGGATGGAATGGAACTGCTGCGCATGATCTCGCTCACCCCGCTTATGGATAAAATTCACTCATAAGCTTATCTTCTTCGTAAGAGAAGTCGGGCACGCTCCCCGGATTCATGAGCATGGGAGGCGTCGCTCCCTGTCTGTATACAAGTATCTTGCCCGGACTCAATCCCTCGTCCTCGAGATTGCTTATGTCTACCGAGCCATCCTCGACGGCAAGCACACCCATAGATATCCTGTTCATAAATTCGTGCTTTCGATTTTTTACCGCATTATAGGCACGCTGAATGGGTATGCACCTTTCCACCATCGACGAGCCGAAAAAGCAACCGACGTTTTTAAGGCAATCCTGCTTTATAAACGGCAGATCCCTTTCGCCGTCCGTACCGTTGTTATACGGCAACACACCGTAATAAAGCAGTTCGTCGCCCGCAACGATGGCGAGTTCTCCGCAAGGATTTTGAACCGTAGGTCGAGTATAACGTTCGATGACTATGGCATGATCTTTTTTTGCGCTTCGCTTTGCAGTGGGAATCATGCTTGCGTAACCCAATCCGCCTATAACGCCGCTATCGTCGAAGCTCATGATCTCGGCGTCTGTCCCCTTCACTCTTTTGCCCCAAATGCGATATATATCGTCGACGTGCATTGCCTTTGCGTGGATGATACTGTTAAGCTCGTCAACGGACTCCGCCGATAACGATGACGGAAATATTTCGTATGGCGGGCACACGCTCACTCTTACGTCGCCTTCCTTTACCCGCTTGCCGTCAATTTCTCCTACAGTTCTGCCGCTTTCACCGTCCCACACTACTTTGTAAAACACCGAACCGGCGATCTCCGACCACATAGTCCCCCTCGATATGATCTCGCTTATGTCGAGCTTTTGCCAAGCTCCGTCCATTATCCTGGTGGCGACTTTTGCGGTTCGTATGTCGTCGTCGCTGTCGGACGCCGCGCGAACGCTCATTTTGGGTCGCACTCTCGCAAGCTTGGCAAGTCTCGATTCAACTATAGCGGCAATGTGATTGAAAACCTCTCTTTCCTGCCAAAAATAATCTCTTTCGCCATCTTCTACTTCGCCCAAAGCATTTATAAACGCAAATTGATTGCCCATGACGAAATTTGCGTTGAGTCGCCACACCGATTCAATATTTCTCCTTTCGGCTCGACGATCTTCGAAATCCTTTTGCACATCGGCAACTATGTCCTCGATAAAGAGCTCGTCCATCATGCCCCCTTCTTCTTTGCCGTCTCTATACTTTTGGGTACGACCGATTCGCCTATTAGCCTGTACAGCTCGTTAAGACAGCTTTCGCAAACGTGGATCTGACTGCGTATGCCCACTCTGTCCATCTTTATGGAATAAGCCGCATTGTTTTTGCAAATGCCCATTTCACATTTGATCTTGTGCTTTGTTTTTATCAGTTGCATCTTGTGTCTCCTTAAGCAAATTCAATAATTTTTTCTTCTCGTTTTCGAGTTCTTCTTCGCTCATGTCCGAATAAGGATCTGCTGTAGTCTCGTCGATAAGATATTTCACTGCCGCTATATCGGGAGGAACCTCCTTTTGCGTGACCTTACGCTTGACGATGTTCAATTCTCCGTCCACCAAAGAGTATTCCTCGACGTTTTCGGTAGTCATGTATCCTATGGCTTTTTTCTTTACCGCATTCATGAGCTGTTCGAATAATTCCTCCTTCATCTCTTCCTCATTATCCTGTTGATAAGCTTTTCCTTGTCCATCGCGACAATGCTCTTGCGCGGCTCCGCTACGGCGGATCGCGGGCGTGACATGATATAATACCTGACGGCATCGGCGCAATGATCATTTTGCTTTTTGGGCATATCGCCGCTTCCCCACCTATATCCCTTGAGCTCTCTTATGAGGTTTACACAGCAGTCAAAGATGTACAGCCGCTTGCCGCCCACTCCGCTCAAATATTCCTTGACCCTGTTTATGCCGCTGTACATATCTTTGTTTACTTTGGGAATGACGTTTATGCCCCGTTCGCAAAACAACTCGGTAACACTCTTGAGCGAGGACAACGTCTTTTGATTGGCGGCGGAATCTATGAGCGCCTCGATCCGCCCAAACGAATCGGTATGCCAATCGAGTTTCGCGCTTATTTCCTTTATTTTTCGAGCATGATAGGCAACATCCTTGCCCGCTTCGTAATGCTCGGCGACCGCAAAGACATTGCCGTCCCCGTCCACCGCAAACCAAAGACAAGCGAGCGGATTGTTGAGTCCGGGATCTATGCTCAACTTGTCCTGCCACTCGCGCGGAACATCAAAGGGCGCGATCACATTGACGTTTTGATCGAATTCTGGATAGACCGGACCCGAACCTTCGGTAAACCGTCCGTATCGCCTTTGATTGAGCATTTCTTTACTCATAGACGCGGTAAGCTTGTCCACCTCTCCCTTGTCGAGATAGGGATTATCCCCCCACTCCATGAAGATATGCCAAAGTTCATCGCTTCCACCGCAATTGAGATATATCCGATCGTATACAAAAGTCATGCCCTTGAGCGGAGTCATTGTGCCGAAAATGTCACCCTTTTTGTCAAGCACACGCATAAGACATTCATCGTATATGTCCTCGGGCGGTTCCTCGTCGAACCACACAAAGTCGAGGGACGCGCCCTGAAACTTTTCTCTGCCCATTTCACAACTTTTGAATGTAATGCGACTGCGCCCACCAAAGACGTTTTTTATGGATATGTAGTCGATTATGCCGCCTTCCGGTGCGCTCGCCTTGCCGCTTACCATAACCACGTCCTCTATCCAATCGGGATTGAGATATTGAAGTATCTTGCGTTGCGCTACGTCACGCTGTACCTCGCGCGAAACGCTGACTACCCACCCTTCGAGATTACGTCTGTTTTGTCGAAAGGGATGATTTCCGCGTGCCATCCACACCGACTCCGCCGCGCCGCATTCGGTCTTT
>CANQUR010000077.1 GCA_947627075.1 uncultured Clostridia bacterium | reverse complement strand
TCTACGTAAATGTGCGTCACCATGCTCATTATTGCCCCGCTTACTAACATTATGGCTAGCAATATCAGCGGCAAAATAATAATTGTCGAACTCATCAATTTCCTCATATTATTCTCCTTTGGCAATTCCGCTTTTTAGCGCGGATTTATTATTATATTTATATTAACTGTTGTACAATAATAGGAAAACACGGCAAATCAGTCGTTCCCCCGATTGTCGACAATCGCCAATATATTTGTATTATACCACAAATCGACATAGTTGGCAACGATTTCGCCCGAAAAAACCGATTTTTCCTTTTAATTTCACACGGTTTTTATCGGCAATTATTTATTGATTATTCTTTCTTGCTAAAATAGCGCACTCCCCTCAAAAAAAAGTTCTTATACGCAAAAAAGACGGCGCCGCCGTCCTTTCGCTATCAATGCGTCCATAAAACGCATTTATTAAATTCAGGAAGTGTTTTTTTGTATTAAAGGGTAAACGAGGGCAAAACGGCTCCGTTATAATGCTCGGTAATAAAGTCGTAAACCTTTTTGGTTTTGAGCACTTTGAGGAGCGCCTTTGTCTTTGCGCTGTTTTCGCTACCTTGCTTTACGGCTACAATGTTGGCATACAATTGAGCCGCCTCGCCCGACGCATTCTCCACCGCAAGCACGTCGGCTATTTTAAGACCCGCTTCGAGCGCGTAGTTGCCGTTTATGACCGCTATGGTGCCGTCGTTCGAATTTTTGAGCTGTGCCGGAATGTTGGACGCCTCGACGAGGGTTATCGTATTTCCTTTGTTGTCGGAGATATCCTTGTCGCTGAGCGTGTCGGACGCCGAAGCGCCGTCTTTAAGCGTTATGTAGCCGTTGTCCGCAAGCACCAAGAGCGCGCGAGTGCAGTTGGAGCCGTCGCCGGGAATGAATATGGTGCGTCCGGTCTTGGTCGCCTCAAAGTCCGCCTTGGTTACGTTTTTGCCGTATACTCCGAACGGTTCGTAATGAATCTTGCCCGCCGAAACGATATGGGTGCCGTTTTTGGAATTGAAATCGTCGAGATAAGGCGTGTGTTGGAAGTAATTCGCGTCGAGGTCGCCCTCTTCGAGCGACTTGTTGGGAAGTACGTAATCGTCGTAGATACGAATATCGAGTTCGAATCCTTCGTTACGCAAGTCCTCGCGAATCGTCTCGAGTATCTCGGCGTGAGGAGTGGAGCTTGCGCCCACAACAATTGTCTTTTCGGGAGTGCCGCCGTTGCAAGCCGTCGCCCCGAATGAAAATGCAAATACAAGCGATATGCTGAGTAATGTCAATAATAATTTTTTCATTTTATAAAACTCTCCTTTTTTTGATTTTTCTTATACGTTTATCCGTTTTGTGCGCTATAAATATTCCCACTTCCTGAATTATTTGCACTATGATAACCGTGAATGCCACGCAAACCCATATTATATCTTCGTTGAATCTTTGGTGTCCGTAAATTATCGCGACCTTGCCGAGTCCGTCGCCGCCTATCGTGCTTGCCATCGCCGAATATCCGAGTATCGTTACCGTCGATATCACCGCGCCCACTATAAGCGACGGCTTAGCCTCGGGCAGGAACACTTTGAATATTATTTGAAGGTTGCTCGCGCCCATCGAACGGGCGGCTTCTATGACGCCCCTGTCCACTTCTTTCAACGACGACTCCACGAGACGAGCCACATACGGAGCCGCCGCGATTATCAGCATTACAAGCATCGCCGCGTTGCCCGTGCTCGACCCTACGAAGAATTTCGCCACCGGCAAGAACGCAACCATCAATATTACAAAGGGCATGCTTCGCAAAATATTGACGATAAGCCCGAGCGCTCTGTTTAACGGTACGCACGGACGAAGTCCATCTTTGTCCGTCACATTGAGCAGAACGCCTATCGGTAAGCCTATGAGATAGGCGATTAATGTGCTAAGTAAGGTCGTCCATATCGTGATCCACGCATGCTTGTAAATCTCTCCGCTTTGAAACAGTTGTTTTAATAATTCGCTCATATTCCCTCCTTGTATGTAACGCCGTTTTTGTCTAAAAAAGTCTTTATTTCGGCGACGGCACGATCGTCACTCGGCATTGCTATGACCATGTGCCCGAATATCTTGCCGTCGATCGTCTTTGTGTCCGCAAACAAAATGTTCACCTCTACGCCGCACTCCCGCGAAAGCGTGGATATTAGCGGCTTGTCGGTCACGCTCCCGTCGAATATCAACCTCAGTTTGTTGCCCGGCGTGCTTTCGGAACGAATAAGCCCCGGCAAGATAAGTTCTTTGGCGATTTCCGACTTGGGACACGAAAACAGTTCGGTCACTTTGCCATGCTCGACTATCTTGCTTTTGTCTATTACCGCCACATACGAACAAATGCTCTCCACCACCTTCATTTCGTGCGTTATCATAACTATCGTAACGCCCAACTCGCGATTTATGTCTTTGAGCAGTTCCAAAATGGAATTGGTCGTATTGGGGTCAAGCGCGCTCGTCGCCTCGTCGCAAAGCAAATATTTCGGTCCGGTGGCGAGCGCTCGCGCTATGGCGACGCGCTGCTTTTGTCCGCCCGAGAGCTGCGACGGATATGCCTTTGCTTTGTCCTGCAATCCCACGAGCCTAAGCAGTTCGTCTATGCGCCGATTCGCTTGCTCTTTGGGCGTTTTGATGAGCTCGAGCGGGAATCGCACGTTCGCTTCCACCGTGCGCTGTTCCAAAAGATTGAAGCCTTGGAATATCATGCCGATATTTCGACGTATCTCGCGCAGCCGCTTGCCGCTCGCCTTGACAAGATCTTCTCCGTCAATTATGACCTCGCCCTCAGTCGGCCGTTCAAGCAAATTGATGCACCGCACCAAAGTGCTTTTGCCCGCTCCCGACAAACCTATTATGCCGTATATGACTCCGTTCTCTATCGAAAGGTTTATGTCGTCGAGCGCAACGAGCGTCCCGTTCGCAACGGGATATTCTTTTCTCAAATGTCTGAATTCTATCATTTATTTTTACTCCCGGAATAAAAAAATCGCTCGAACTTTAGAAGTCCGAGCGAAGAAGTCGTTTTTGTCAGCTTATCAAAGCATACCACAAAAGCCGCGCTTCTTTGCTCGGTTCTTGTGCATGCACATTATTTGATTTTCGAATTTTATTCGCAACATAATTTTTCCTTGCGTTGCCCTCAATGTTAGCATAATTAAAACTTGCTGTCAAGCGAATTTCGATGATATTTTTGTTAAGTTTTTGTTGTTTTTATGCAATTTTCTCAACAATTTTATCAATATTAAGTTTTTAACGAGTTTTTTTAATCGGAAAGGCTTTACTTTAATTACTTGTTGTGTTATAATAAAATAATTAAATAGTCGGGGGGGGAATTTTATGTATACAAAAGACCATGACCATGCCGTAGAGGATATCTGTTACAAAATCGCTCACATGGAGCAAATACTTAAAACCATAAAAGCAAATTTTCCAAAGCACTTCGAAATGTTTTTACGAAGCCGTGAAAGCGATAAATCCAAAGAGTATATTGATGAATTGCTTGATCGTTTTATGGTCAATGACAGTGGCAAGCATTTGGTTTTTGATGCGAAAATTGCCTTTGTCGAATTGATGCGAATGGCTGAAAACGATTTTGAATCGGATCGTAAATCATATATTGAATTATTCGACGATGAATCTTTAGAGGAATACGATGAAGATCGTCAACTGTTTAAGTCAAAAGCATTGGCAATAGACAGCCCCATTATCCGTAAAACTTTGCAAAACGTAAATGCTCCCGCTTTGGATAAATTTAGGCACGATTTCTGGAAGTCAAATGCGAATGAACTGCTGACAAAAGTGAAAACATTGGCAGAATTCGCCAAAAATTACAGTGAACACATATATGATCCTGCACATTACGATGAAATTGTTTTATATCAAGATTTTCATTTTGATGAACTTGATAGCGAAAAATATACTGTTCGCGGAGTTATCGGCGGCGGAATCAGAAGCGCATTCCTTTACAAAAATTATCCGGAGATTTTCCCATACAGAAGCCGCTTAAGCTTGTGGCATTATGGTTTTTGGTCGACAAACAAACTTTCGGGTGTAACATGGATTCCGAATTTTTAATGATAGATATCGAAAAAAATTCCACGCAACAAAATTATTTTTATCCGTATGAACTTTTTTCATTCTATGCGTTACAAATATTTTTATTGATTAAAAATGAAGCCGCTCGTTTGGGAGTAAAGCTCGATCAAAAATACAGATTTGTCTATGTGGACGCTTTTTTAACATTTATAGCCGAGAAGAACAAAAATACGATTGATTATTTATCGTCTCAATGCAAGGAGGACGCCTATGTGCTATGATATAGATGAAAGTTACCGCAAATTTTTTCCCTCTATTGCAGACAAATTCGACTTAAAACCCTTTCAAAAAAAAGTCATTGAAAATATAATTGGCAATAATAAAAATACCCTTTGCATAATGCCGACAGGCGGCGGAAAATCCTTGATATATTATATGGCGGGTATGATGTCGGGCGGCATTACAATCGTGATTTCGCCGCTTATAGCGCTTATTTGCGAACAAGAGCAAAAGCTGAAAGAATTAGGCAAAGAAGTATTGGCGTTACATAGCGGAGTCTCCCCCGAAAAGCAATTAAAATTACTTAAGAGCTTTGCCGTAAAAGAAATAAATCCTCAATTTATATTTGTAAGTCCCGAAAAACTTGCAACAGACGGCTTTTTCGAATATTGCATTAAGCTCAGAAAAGATGACATTAAATTGATTACGATAGATGAAGTACATTGCGTCAGCCAATGGGGGCTTCATTTCCGTCCTTTTTATAAAGAAATACCGAATTTTTTATCTGCCGTTTTCGGAAATCAAACGCCGAATATACTTGCTTTGACCGCTACCCTAAATCCCAAAGAACTCGCCGACATAGCTTCGGATTTTAATATCCAAACGGAAAACATATTAAAAGACAGCGTATTGATGCGTTCCGAAATAACTATGAATGTAATTAAATGCGTCGACGAAAATGAAAAAGAAAATAGGCTGTGGGAGTTCCTCAAAATTCACAATGATGAAAAAGTATTGGTTTATGTTTATCGTATAAAGGGAAATCGAAGCGTCGAAGAACTTTCCGAAAAAGCCAACCGAAAATTTTCGCTACGTTCCAAGTATTTTCATGGCGAAATGTCGGCAAAAGAAAGGCAAGAGGTAATTGAAAAATTTCGAAAAAACGAAATAAACGTAGTGTTTGCCACAAATGCATTCGGTATGGGGATAGATATTAGCGATATTCGTGTTGTTATTCATTTTTGGCTTCCCGAATCGATAGAACAATTTTATCAAGAGATAGGCAGAGCGGCGCGAGATAAAAAACAGGCGAATGCATATTTGCTGTTTTCAGAAAAAAATATAAGCGTCAGAAAAGAATTCTTTATAGATAAGTCGTTCCCTTCAAACGCAATGTTATCCGAAGTCTATACAAAACTGTTCAATTCGGAAACCGGATTTAAGGCATTACCCTATTTCGAAGATGAAGATACGGCAAAATGTCTTCAATATTTTGTCGCCCAAGGCGCCGTGAAAATAATTGCCAAGGGGGTCAGCAATTTTAGGAACGTCACACGCATTGCCGATCAAGACATACAAAAAATATATGACTCCACCAAAACAAAGTCGCTGATAGTATCTTCGAAAAAAACCGATATGTCAATAGAAATGATTTTGAACAAATTCTATTCGGCGGTCGCCAATAACAGAGTTGATATAGCCAAACTTGACAAATGTCTTATCGTAGACATCAAAAAAAGCAAGCTGAACGAAGATGATTTGAAAGCAATAAAAAAAGCCATTGAACAGAAAAAAGAATATAGATACGGACTGTTAGATTTCTTTATTTATACTTTGGCAAATACCCAATCGTCTATAGAGTTACATCAGGAGATATGCAGATATTTGGGTGTCGATAAAGACAGCCTTGGCAGGATATATCCCACGGCGAAGGGCGACTATGTCAGAAGTAAATCGGAAGTTATTATTGCGAATTTGCTACATGCCTATAGCTTGGAATACGAATATGAAAAAGAATTACTCAGTCCCGACGGCAAAATAAGACCCGATTTTACGGTTAAAACACCAAGCGGAAAATTGTTCTATTGGGAACATTTGGGAATGCTCGGCTCAGAAGAATACGATGATAAATGGCTTTATAAAAAGAAAATTTACGACAAATGTTTCCCGGGGCAACTCAAAACAACGTATGAAGGAATAACGATAAATGACAGTGCAATATCGCTCATTAAAGAGCTTAAACTATTGTAAGATCCTCTCCTTTTTACTCAAGCGACAAAGAAATTAATCTACTTGATATAAAGCAGTTGAATGATATAAAGACTGCCGAAATATTGATGAGATAATAAAAGACACCCCGAGCGGAAGAGGCGGTCGCTACGCTTCCTTGGTCGCAAGTGAACTTTTACGGGCGCAAAATATCTTCCATTGTTGCGACCGCGAACCGCTTTTTGCTGTCGCAAAAATCGGTTCTTGTCCCACATTTTCGCCAATTCAAAAGGCACCCTCAAGGGGTGCCTTCGAATTGGCGGAGAGAATGCAAGTCAGTTTGAATTCTTGACATTCAGTGAGGTTATCGAATTGTCGATGGCGCTGTAAAAAAATTAAAAATTTGTATATGATTACTTTAACGCATGGTCATAAGTTCGGTAAAATCCAACTCGCGATGAATATACAATTTGATAGCGTTGAATATGTTTATTTCGGGTTTGGTGCCGTTGAATGCCGAAGATACATCTATGAATCTGCATCCGTTTTCGGCGCACAGCTTTTTAAGAGCAACGTTGTAGTTGTCATAAAGTTCGCTCTTAGCCGCCAAGGATACGACATAAATATTGGCATTACATTTGTTGTGTAGGCAACACAGTAGCCACTCGAACGATTCGATGAACTCGCTTGTTTCCATGCCTCCGCTTGCTTCGACATCGCCTAAATTGATAAATACTTTACATGGGCAAAGATCCAGAACAAAATCCTCGAGATTGCAGCAAACATCGGCAATCGTAGCCCCTCTTACGCTCCGATTATACACTTTTTCGTCGAGCCGAAACGCTTGAGCGAGTTCCGTTAACGGCAACGAGGTAAAAAAATCGGAGCCTACGAAAACTATGCCGCCTTTCGTCGCTACGCTGTTGATATTACGGAATTTGTTCAATTCATTTATATCTTTCATAATGATTTCTCCATTGGCGAGTTCGCCGCATTAATTTTTTTTGAGGATTGTTTGTCATGCCAAAGATTAATAAAGTACACCGCAAGATTGACGCTTACCGACATTATATTGATAAAGTATGCGATAAGGACATAGCCGATGTTTCCGGATATAAATTTGCTCGCTATGCCGGCTATATAGCCGAACATTATCAATAAGATAAACGGCAAACTCATGGATTTGG